>CBHWET010000023.1:0-25822 GCA_966112985.1 uncultured bacterium
CATCGATCACGGGCGTGCTGCGAGGTCCTGGACTCCATTCGTCGGTGTATCGATCAGAAATTTCCCTTTTCCAAAGCTCATTGCCAGAAACGGCGTCGACAGCGTGGGCGATTTCCTTCTGCCCATCCTCATCGAAGTAAATAACTTTACCTTTTGCGACGACGGGAGAAGAAAACCCCGCGCCAATCGTTTTGCGCCAGGCGGGTTTTAATTCAGCGGGAAGTTTTTCGAGCGTTTTGCCTTCAACGACCGCGTGACCGTCACGTTTTGGCCCGAGCCATTGCGGCCAATCGGCAGCATTTGAATAAAGCGCGACACACAGCGGAATTAAGAAGGCGAGCCGAGACATTGCGTGATGCTTTTACCACGGAATCCGATCGTCTCACCAGCGCCAAAACAAAACTGCGTAACAGGAAGAGGTAAAGCGATTACCAGGATCCATCGGTGAGTGCGGCAATCGCGTTGCGAGCAAGATCTTCCGCCATCAACGGCACAGCCTGCCGCTCGGCGCTCGCCATATCGTTGCCAACGCGCATCGACGTGCGGCCAGTCACGGGGCGGGTCAGAATCACTTTGCCAGTGCTGCGCTCGATCGCCGTGACGTCCGCCGTCATGTAGATGTAGTAATCACGAACGGTGCGAGTGTCATTCGGATTGAAAGAGAGTTCGGACCGGTGATAACGGGTGATAACACCGTTGATGATGATGTCACCGTCTCCTTTGGTATCGAGCGAGTAGGTGCCGTCGTGCTGTAACTGCTTCCGCATGGCGTTACTCACGTAGTCAGACAAGCGCGGCTCCAATGTTTTATTCTGAAACGGGTTGATTTGGACGGAACGCGCCCCCGCCTTTTGTCCATTGGTTGGACCGAGTTGATAACCAGCACAGCCAGTCAACATCGGAAGGAGAACAGCCGACAGCAAGAGCCAGACAACGCAGGATACTTTTCTGAATTGAAGATGCATGTTGCGTCGCGATTAAACGATTACTTCGCCGCGACCTTTGTTGTGCGCTTCTTGATTTCTTCGATCTTCTGGCGTGCCTGTGTCGCAAGAGGTGAACTCGGATCACGCAGCAGCACTTCGTTGTAGTAAATCAATGCGCCGTCCCATTTCCGCCTCTTTTCATAATACTTTGCAATTTCGAAGCTGCCGCGAGCCTGCTCTGACTTCAGGCTGGAAATCATTTTCTGCGTTTCGGCAACACGAGGATCGTTCGGGTGGAGCGTCGAGAAATCCGAGAACGTCGAAATCGCTTTGCCGGCCGCACTTTGATCGTATTCAGCGGTCTTGGCTTCTTTGTTATAAGCCAGCCCCGCTTTGTACATCGCTTCTGCCGCTACGTCCGGCTTGTCAGCGTAACGATCGGCGGCGCGTTCATAAGCTTTGACAGCCTGGTTCCACGACTTTTGTTTTTCGCGCGCCGCGCCGATATTCATTTGCGCTTTTGGTGCAACCTCAGCGTAAGGACCGTTCTTGATGATCTTGTCGTACATGTCCG
Source organism: uncultured bacterium (assembly GCA_966112985.1). Classification (GTDB taxonomy): domain Bacteria; phylum Verrucomicrobiota; class Verrucomicrobiia; order Limisphaerales; family JACDHS01; genus CBHWET01. The sequence goes on from CBHWET010000023.1 coordinate 1,501, forward strand.
CGGTTTTGTCCATGGACGGAAACGTTGGGATGTAGCCGAACAATTTGAACCATTGTCCCGCGAGAAAACGATTCGCGATTCCAAACTGGCGTGTGAGGACTTCGTCGTAATTTGCGATCTTCGGATATTTTTCGAGGACCTTTTGATATTCCTTGAACGCCTTCTCGTCCATTTTCTTCGCTTCATAGCAGCGACCGATCAAGTACTGAGCTTGAGGTGCGTAATCAGAAAGCGGCCACTGTTTGATCAGACGCTTGGAAGCCTTTAACGCAAGGCTGATATCTTTTTTGTCGAAAGCCGCCTGTGCGACGTCGAGTTGGTCTTTAGCACGTGTGCGCGTCCACTTACCTTCGGTGCCGGGTTTCTCATACGTCCAGCCTTCGCCGGGGCGGAAAATCAAAGGAGCGGGCGACCGAAAAGGAAACGCAACGAGGCAGAAAATGATTAATGCGAGTCGGATAGACCAACGATTCATGGGCGCCGACGGTAACGAACTGAAATGGGCAAGTCAAATGCGACGTGCACCGCATTGCAATTGGAGGAGCGGCGGCGCTATTTGCAACGCCGCCGCCGTCGTTATCACAGTTTCAAGGCCACAAAGCGGGACTTGGCGCGGGTTGGACAACTTCCGTTCCTGTCCCGAACCAATCATTCCATTTTGGAGCCGGTGGCACAAAGGAGCTTCCCCCTGAAAATTCTACATAGACATCTCCCGCGGGGCTCGTTGTTGTGCCGGCGCCTCGTAGGAATGTTGCGACGTCACTTCTGCCGTCCCCGCCAAAATCCGCTACGCCCGGCAACTCTGTTCCGACACAGAACCAACTGCTCCATTGTTGCGAGGCGCCAAACGAAGTTCCCGTTGAAAGCGCAACCCAGACGTAACCTTGCGCAGGATCGCCGGAAGCACCTCTGTGGAATGTAATGATGTCGTCTTTGCCGTCACCATTGGCATCGCCGACCATCGGCACTTCGTCGTTCACGCAAAACCAACTATGCCACTGCTGCCCTGCTCCAAATGCACTGCCAGTTGATAGCGCCACCCAAACCTTTCCCTGGGCTGGATCACCGCTTCCGCCACGATGGAACGTGACGAGATCTGCTTTCCCGTCACCGTTGAAATCGCCGACAAGAGGTATTTCGTTGTTCACGCAAAACCAACTGTTCCAGAGCGCACCGCCGCCGAACGAGCTGCCACTCGAAAGTCCGACCCAGACGTTCCCCTGTGCAGAATCGCCCGACGCGCCCCGATGAACGATCGCAATGTCATCTTTCCCATCACCATTGAAATCTCCGGCCAATGGAATCTCGTCACCGATGCCGAGCCAATCATTCCATTTCGCACCACCACCGAAAGAACCACCGGTCGAGAGCGCAACAAAAACGTCGCCAGCACTGCTGGTTACAGTGCCGTTTCCTCGGACAAATGTCGCAACGTCAGAACGCCCGTCACCGTTGAAGTCGCCGACCACGGGAATTTCTGAACCGACACAGAACCAGGTGCTCCAGACCGCAGAAGGTCCGAAAGCAGAACCGCCGTTCGATGGAGCGACCCAGACATAACCTTGAGCGGTGTCCCCCGCTGAACCGCGATGGAAACAAACCACATCCGCACGACCATCTCCGTTAAAATCGTATTTCACCTTTTTGCCGAGCACCATTCCCATGTACTTGTTCCAGTCCCAGTACGGCCCGGGATCCGTGTGGGTGTTGCAGGATGGATCGATACCGAGGTTTGCGCTGGCCCACGTACGCCACCCGGCGTTCTGCCATTCATTGTGACCAACGATATGGTTGCGGTCTTTGGCGTAGGCGAATTTGTCGGCGATGTGACGCGTTAATGCTGCGGATGCCGAGTACATGGCATCCGTGTACCACGCCGGGTTACTGGCGAAGCCTTCGTGTTCTGTCCCCGTTGAATAGCGATTCCAACATCCGACGTGCCACGCGTAATTCGCTTCCGCCACAATCTGCGTAATCTCACCGGCTGGTGCGTCACTGGAGGTGTCCTGCTTCCCATTGACGCAGTAATGAATGCTGACCTGGGTGCTGCAATTCTTAAAATACGAAATGGTCGAGAGATAATAACCTTCAATATCGTGGACGACATGGAATCGATGCCCATTTCCAGATGTGTAATACTGGCCACAGTTCGGATTCCAAATTGCCGGACCGTAATCGGCGCTGCCATATAGTGAACTTGCAGCAGCGGCGAACGTGGCGGCAGCCAATCCAGCGGCATTGCCTCTACGAGCAAATGAGATCGTTTTCATGTGTGGATTAAATGACGGAATTGCGGGCAACAAGTCACCCATTGACGGTCTGCAGAGAGGGGATGTCGCGATTGTCTCGAAAGAAGCTCAAACGTGCAATCCTATGAACTGTTAGTCTAAACCCCGAGATGTTTGCGCGAAATGGGGTGGACTGAGGAACCGCCGAAAAGACCTGCGTCCCAAGAGAAACAATCGCACCCCTGTCCAGAGGACGTTTCCGAATTACTCAATGAAACCTGTCGAAATTTTGGTTTTGGTGCTGCCGCCAATTATACTCAGTTTTTTTCTTAAGGCCTATTGCGTTTATTGCTGGATATGTCTTAGTTTTCATCGCTCGCAATGAAAATATTTATCGACGGGAAGTACTACGACGAGAAGAACGCGAAAATCTCAGTTTTCGATCACGGTCTGCTTTATGGTGACGGTGTTTTTGAAGGCATTCGCGCATATAACGGCCGTGTTTTTAAACTGAAGGAACACATCGACCGCTTGTTCTATTCTGCCAAAGCGATTCTCCTCGATATTCCGATGTCCCACGCCGAAGTGATGAAGGCGACCGTCGAAACCTGCCGTCAGAACAAACTGAAGAATGGTTATATCCGCCTCGTGGTTACTCGCGGCGTCGGCACGCTCGGTTTGAATCCGAATCGTTGCAAACGCGGGTCGGTCATCATCATTGCCGATAAAATCCAGCTTTACCCGGAAGAAATGTACGAGCGCGGCATGGCCATTGTTACCGTCGCGACTACGCGCAACCTTCACAACGCGGTAAATCCCGCGATCAAGTCGCTGAATTACCTGAATAATATATTGGCGAAGATCGAAGCCAATAACGCCGGGGTTGAAGAAGCCATTATGTTAAATGCTGATGGCTATGTTGCAGAATGCACGGGCGATAATATCTTTATGGTAAAAGGGAATCAGCTGCTCACGCCGCCATTGTCGGCCGGGGCGCTGTATGGAATTACCCGTGGAACTGTCATGGATCTCGCGCGCGAAAGCGGATTGCAGGTCAGCGAGCCAAATCTGACTCGTTACGATTTATTTAACGCGGAAGAATGTTTCCTCACGGGGACTGGCGCGGAGATTATTCCTGTTACAAAGATCGATGGTCGCGTCATCGGGACCGGCAAGCCTGGGCCAGTGACGAAGAATCTCGTCGCGAAGTATCGTGCTTTGACAAACTCGACGGGTGAACCGATATGAGGTCGTGTCGAATGGCGAAGCGTCATTCGAGCTTCGTCATTCGTCATTTGAATTAAGTAAGATATGCTGTGCATGATTTGCAAAACGAACGAGGCCAAGGTGCATCTCACCCAGATTGTGGGCGATAAGATGCAGAAAGTGGACCTCTGTGAGGAATGCGCCAAAGCCAAAGGTGTCAATGACCCCGCCGGCTTTTCGCTCGCCGACCTTCTGCTTGGCCTCGGTGCCTCAAAGGAAATTGAAGAAACTGCTGGTGGCGAAGAACTGAAATGTTCGCACTGCGGTTTCTCACAGGCTGATTTCAAGAAGTCCGGCCGCTTCGGCTGTTCGGAATGCTACGCGACGTTTGCCGAACCCCTGGAAGGTTTGTTAAAGTCGATGCATAAAGGACCACGTCATGTCGGCAAAGTACCGCAAGCTCTGCAGAAGAGCCGTGATTTGTTTGAGCGTTTGAAGACATTGCAGAAAAAGCTGGAAAAAGCTGTCGCCACTGAAAATTTTGAGGAAGCAGCACTGCTCCGCGACGAGATCAAGACAATCAAGGATAAGTTGAATCAGGTTCCGGCAGCCTGAGGAAACGATAGATAGTGTTGAGGTTGGCGCACTGCAGATTTACAGCGCGCATGAATGCCGAAAAGAAATCCAAGAAGATGGATATTAATCAATTTCTCGCGCCTCCCGCCGAAATGACCCAACGCACGGGGCCGCACGACAAGATCGTGATGTCGAGCCGCGTCCGGCTTGCCCGCAACGTAAAAGGACTTTCCTTCCCCGGCTGGGCCAAGAAAGCAGAACGCGTTAAGATTTTAGAGTCGATCAGGCCTGCGGTGGAAACTCTGCCGCAGATGCAAAGCGCGTTGGCGGAATCGATGGACAATCTGACGGCGACTGATAAGCAGATCCTTGTTGAACGCCATTTGATCAGCCGTGAACACGCTGCAAAAAGTGCCGGCAGTGGACTGGTCGTAAATCGCGATGAAACTTTATGCGTGATGATCAATGAAGAAGATCATCTCCGGATGCAGGCATTGCGTCCGGGACTCCAACTGAAACAGGCGTGGATTGCGATTGACCAGGTGGATACAGAACTCGAGAAGCGTCTCGACTATGCTTTCAATGCGGAACTCGGATACCTCACGGCCTGTCCAACGAACCTTGGCACGGGAATTCGCGTTAGTGCGATGTTGCATTTACCCGGCCTTGTTCTTGCGGAACAGATCAATCAGATCATCCAATCAGTGAACAAGTTGGGCCTCGCTGTTCGTGGTCTTTACGGCGAAGGAACCGAAGCGCTCGGGAACGTCTTTCAGGTTTCCAACCAGATGACCCTCGGGGAAACGGAGACGGACATCGTTGATCGACTAAATAAAGTGCTGCTTCAAATCATTGAGCACGAAGAAAATGCCCGGCAGGTGCTGCTCGAAAAGAAGCCGAAGATGGTCTTCAACCATATTGGCCGTGCCTACGGTATCCTGGCGAATGCGCACAGTATCTCGTCGAAGGAAACAATGAATCTATTGTCGCTGCTGCGACTCGGTGTTGATCTTTCGTTGTTCCCTGGCACGGAGAAGTCATTGATTGATGAATTATTCATCATCACGCAGCCGGCGCATCTGCAAAAACAGTTTTCAGAGAAGCTTGGGGCTGAGGAACGGGATGTGTTACGATCGGATATGTTGCGCGAGCGCCTCATTAAAGTGAGCCGCCCGGTCACAAAAGGAATTGGCGGGAGTCAAACTGGACAAACAAGTTGAAGGAGATAATTTTGAATTATGAGCGACGAAGCCATGAATAATTTTACCCCCCGAGCCCAGCAAGTGCTGGCTTTGGCGCGGAAGGAAGCAGATCGTTTCAATCACAATTTCGTCGGCACCGAGCATCTTTTGCTCGGCCTTATTAAATTGGGCCAGGGCGTCGCCGTTAACGTGCTGCAAAAGATGGGCCTCGATCTCGAAACTGTCCGCATGGAAGTCGAGAAACAGGTCGGCACCGGTCCTGATCAGAAGATGATCGGGAATATCCCTTATACGCCGCGCGTAAAGAAAGTTCTCGCGCTCGCCGCGAAGGAAGCCAAGGCGCTGAACCATACTTACGTAGGGACAGAACATATTCTCCTCGGATTACTGCGCGAAGGCGATGGGGTCGCCGCTCGTGTCCTGAAGAATCTTGATGTCGATATCGAACAAACCCGGCAGGAAATCCTGAAGGAACTTGATCCAAACTTTGCTGCTCAGGGTGAAGAAGCCGGCGGCGGGGCGGCCGGTGCGCCGGGCGAAGGTCCTTCCCCCGAAAAGGCATCGGAGAAAAAAGGTGAAGTCAAGACGCCCGCTCTCAAGGCTTTTGGTCGTGACCTGACAGAGATCGCTCGCAAAGGCGAAATGGATCCGGTTATTGGCCGTAAGAACGAAATTGAACGCGTCATCCAGATTCTCTGCCGCCGCACGAAGAACAATCCTGTTCTGCTCGGCGAAGCTGGTGTCGGCAAAACCGCTATCGTGGAAGGTCTCGCGCAGGAAATTGCCAAAGGCAACGTTCCCGAAATCCTTCGCGAGAAACGCGTCATCACTCTCGACCTTGCCCTGATGGTCGCAGGCACAAAATATCGTGGTCAATTTGAAGAGCGCATTAAGGCCGTAATGGACGAAATTCGCCGCGCCAAGAACATCATTCTGTTCATCGATGAGTTGCACACGATCGTTGGCGCTGGTTCTGCCGAAGGGACCATGGATGCCTCGAACATCATCAAGCCGGCGTTGAGCCGTGGTGAGATGCAGTGCATCGGTGCGACAACGTTGAACGAATATCGCAAATACATCGAAAAAGATGCTGCGCTCGAACGTCGCTTCCAATCGGTGAAAGTCGACGCGCCGTCGGTCGACGAAGCGATCCAGATTCTCAAGGGCCTTCGTGGTAAATACGAAGAACATCATAAAGCAGACATCACTGATGCAGCAGTTGAGGCTGCGGTGAGTTATTCAGATCGTTACATCACAGATCGTTACCTGCCGGACAAGGCGATTGATCTGATGGACGAAGCCGGTTCCCGCGCCCGTATCGGTGCGATGACACGTCCGCCCGAAGTAAAAGATCTCGAAGCAGACATTGACCGCATCAAGGGGGAAAAGGAAAAGGCGATCAAAGACCAGGATTTTGAAGGCGCGGCTTCGATGCGCGATAAAGAGAAGCAGGCGAAAGACAAACTCGAGTCTGTTTTAAATGCATGGAAGAATTCGCGCGAAGAGAAGCGCGTTAAGGTCGACGAAGAAGATATTCTTCAGGTCGTTTCGAAATGGACAGGTATTCCGTTAAAGCGCATGGAACAAGGCGAAGCGGAACGTCTCCTTGCTCTCGAACGCGAGATGTCTCAGGTCGTCATCGGCCAGAACGAAGCGGTTTCGGCCATGTGCCGCGCCTTGCGTCGTTCACGCGCTGATTTGAAAGACCCGCGTCGTCCCATCGGCACCTTTGCGTTGCTCGGTCCTACGGGTGTCGGCAAAACGTTGCTTGCGAAAACGCTGGCAGAAGTACTTTTCGGTGATCCGAAAGCTCTGATCCAACTCGACATGAGCGAATACATGGAACGTCACAACGTTTCACGCATGGTCGGTTCGCCTCCAGGATACGTCGGTTATGAAGAAGGCGGTCAGTTGACCGAACAAGTCCGTCGCCGTCCCTACTCGGTCGTTCTTTTCGACGAAATCGAAAAGGCGCATCCAGATGTGATGAACATGCTTCTGCAGATTCTGGAAGAAGGCAAGCTGACGGACAACATCGGTCGCGTTGTTAACTTCCGGAACACGATCATTCTCCTGACGTCGAACGTCGGCGCTGAAACGATCAAGAAGCAGACGACAATGGGTTTCTCGCCGATCTCGGATGAATCGACCTATGACAGAATGCGCGAAAAAATTCTGGAAGAAGCGAAGCGCGCGTTTCGCCCTGAGTTCTTGAATCGTCTTGATGACATCATTGTCTTCCGCTCGATGACGAAACCAGATCTTATCCAGATCCTCGACTTGGAGATCAACAAGGTTATGGAACGCGTCAAAGCCAAGAATCTTAAACTGCAGCTCGACGATAAGGCGAAAGACCTCCTCGTCGACAAAGGATACGATCCGACCTACGGCGCACGTCCGATGCGTCGCGCGGTGGAGCGTTATCTGGAGGATCCGCTCGCAGAAGAGATCCTGCGCGGTTCCTTGCACGATAACGAGCCTGTGCAGGTAACCGCCGAAAACGGCAAACTCGTTTTCAAACAAAGCGAGAGTGCACCGCCGGCCGGAGCGCTGCCGAGCCCGAGCTGATCTGAAACATTCATTCGAAGCGGCGATCGAAAGGTCGCCGCTTTTTTGTTTTTTGTAGCAACCAAAACCTTCTATCTTCCCGCCACTTGAAAACGTCTTTAGGTAAGACCGGTCTATCCGCAACACGCATCGGCCTCGGCATGGCCGCTCTCGGCCGTCCGGGTTACATGACCCTCGGCCACGCTGATGATTTAAATCACAAATATGACGAAGCCTCCATGGAGCGTCATGCCCACGAAGTTCTCGATGCTGCATGGAGACTGGGAATCCGCTATTTCGACAACGCTCGGTCCTATGGTCTTGGCGAAAAGTTTTTAAGCACATGGCTGGCATCGCGACGCATTCAGCCGAACGAGATTACGATTGCTTCGAAGTGGGGTTATACCTACACGGCAGGTTGGCAGGTCAAGGCAACGACGCACGAGGTGAAGGATCACACCTTGCCGGTGCTGCAGCGGCAGTGGAAAGAAAGTGCTGAACTGCTTGGAAACTATCTGCATGTTTATCAGATCCACTCAACGACACTTGAAACTGGCGTGCTCAACGATGCAGCTGTGATGCGTGAGCTGGCACGACTCAAAACATCCGGGGTTCACATTGGACTGACACTTACCGGGGCGGAACAATGGAAAACATTGCAGCGAGCAATGACAGTGAAGGTTGATGGAGTCGCGGTGTTTGATAACGTGCAGGCCACCTGGAATTTGCTCGAGCCATCTGTCTCTCCTGCCCTTGCCGATGCTCACGCAGCCGGATTCGGTGTCGTTGTCAAAGAAGCTTTGGCTAATGGTCGCTTGACCGATCGCAACACCGCTCCAGCTTTCGCCCGGCAATTGCAACTTCTCCGCACCGAAGCACAACGACTTGGCTGCTCCATCGATGCCCTCGCTCTCGCCAGTTGTCTTGCTCAACCATTCGTTCATGTGGTCCTAAGCGGCGCAGCAACCGTTCCTCACGTAACCTCGAATGTCGCTGCAATAAAGGTTCGCATTGATGCCGAAACGCTCGAGCGGTTAAAGCCCCTGGCACAACCGGCAGCAGAATACTGGTTGGAACGGAAGTCTCTGGAATGGAACTGATTAAAATGGGCCGCAAAGGGTGTCTCCAGCGCTGGACATACCCTTTGCGGGTCCGGAATTACACTTTCCTGCGTTAGACGATGCCTCTGCGGATCCCGAAATGGAAACTCCAGCGTCGAAACACGCTTCGCTGTTCCGGAAATGAAGGTTTCGGCGCCAGACATACCCTTCGCGGCTCTGGAAATGAAGTTTCCAGCGTCTGACAATGCCGCTGCGGCTTCGGAAATGACAATTCCAGCCCCGGACGGCACATTTCCACTCCCGAAACGGACATTCCTGCGCTGGACACCTCCTTTGCAAGCCTTGCGCGCGACTTTCCTGCGCTGGAGGGTGCTCTTGCAGGTCGGAAAAACCACGTTTTTGGCCTGCAGGTGTTCTTACTGAATTTTCGTCTACCCCCTAGCCCACACGACGGCTGTCTGCTAGATTCCGCGCCGACATGATCAATTACGCACGGTCGCTTGTCGTCGATTGGTTCGAAGGTCTCGGACGCGGCGGTATCCTCGCGTTGGAAGCGGTGCGTTCTATTCTCCGCGGTCGCGTGAGTTGGCGTGACTTGCTCTATCAGATTTATTTCATTGGGATCAAATCACAATCGGTGGTCCTGATCACGGGCGCATTCACCGGGATGGTGATGTGCGCACAGACCTATTTCCAATTTCACAAAGTGCGAATGGATACTGCGACGCTCGCGGTTGTGAGTGTCTCGATGGCCAGTGAGCTGGGGCCAGTGTTGACCGGTTTGATGCTGGCAGGACGCGTGGGAGCAGCGATTGCTGCCGAACTGGGCACGATGAAAGTTACGGAACAAATCGATGCCTTGCGAACACTGGCGACTCACCCCGTCGATTACCTCGTTGTTCCGCGTATTCTTGGAACTGTTCTCGCCATGCCGTTGCTTACGGCAGAATCGATCGCGATTGGCATCGGGTCAGGATATGTGGTGGGCGTTTACCTGCTTGATATTGACCCGACATACATCTGGCACAATATGCTCCGCTACACTTATCCGCAGCATATGGCCAGCGGGTTCATCAAGGCGACATGCTTTGGAGCGATGCTGTCCATTGTAGCTTGTTACAAAGGTTTACACTGCGGCCAGGGAGCGGAAGGCGTCGGTCGAGCGACCACAGAAGCCGTTGTTTACTCATCGATCACAATTCTCATCAGCAACTTTTTTCTGACGATGTTGCTGAACCAAATGCTTCCAACATGATCGAAGTTCGCGATTTAAAGAAAAGCTTTGGACCGCATCGAGTTCTCGACGGTGTCGACCTCAAGATCGAGCGAGGCGAATCTCTTGTCATCATCGGCGCGAGCGGTGGTGGGAAAAGCGTCCTGTTAAAGCATCTGATCGGATTGACTCAACCCGATTCCGGAGAGGTTTCGATTGAAGGTCAGAACATCGCGAAGATGAACGAACGCGATTTGATCCGAGTGCGTCGCAAGTTTGGGATGCTGTTTCAAATGGCGGCATTGTTCGATTCGATGACCGTTGAAGAAAATATTTCCTTCGCGCTGCGTCGCGAAAAAGAACTGTCGCAGAAGGAAATTGACGAGCGCGTTGCCGACGTTCTCGAGATGGTGGATCTGCCCGGTACACAGAAAAAGAAACCAGCAGAACTTTCAGGCGGCATGCGAAAACGAGTCGGCCTCGCGCGGGCGATTGTCTATCGACCTGAAATCGTGCTTTACGACGAACCTACGACTGGTCTTGATCCAATTGTTTCAGACAGCATCGACCAGTTGATGGTCAGAGTCGTTGAAAAATTGAAAGTGACGTCGATCGTTGTCACGCACGATATGCGCAGCGCGCGCCGCGTAGCGAAGCGCATTGTGATGTTGCACAAAGGCAAAATACACGTGAGTGCGACTCCTGATGAGTTATTCGCTTCGAAAGATCCGATTGTTCACCGGTTTGTAAACGGCATTTCCGACGAGAAAGAACATAATTTTTAAAATGAAACGATTGGAATTCAAGGTAGGCATTTTTGTCGCCATCGGACTCGCGCTAATAGCGGCGTTGATGCTGATCTTTTCACACGGTCTTTCGTTCTCCAAACCGACCTACACGCTGAAGATGAAGTCTGAAACGGTGGGCGGACTCAAATTACAGGCACCCGTGCTTCTCGCCGGTGTTCAGATTGGCGCTGTCAAAGACATCTCGCTCGCGCCGGATGGCAAGGCCGTCATCCTTACGCTGAAAATTGATCGCAGTATTCAAATCCATAACGACGCGAAGTTCGCAATTGATGCGCTGGGCTTCCTTGGCGATCAGTTTGTCGCGATTCGCCCGCAAGCGAATCAGGGCGCTCTATTACAAAATGGAGATACCATTAACGGAGAACCCCCGTTTGATCTTCAGGAGGTAGCCCGTGCGTCGTTGGGTTTCATCCATCGCCTCGACGAAACCGCCCAACGCCTGAACTCCGCCATCAAACGAATCGACGAAGTTGTCCTGGCGCAGACCAATCTCACCAGCCTCTCTCAAACGATTCAAAATTTTCAACACGTGTCTGAAAGCGCGATCAATACCGTCGAACAAATCGGCACGATGTTTAAGACCAATGAAGCGGGAATCAGCACATCCGTCAGCAACCTCGTTCAATTTTCATCGGATTTGAATAACTTATCGGATCAGCTCGCTGAAACTCTAAATACGAATCGCACCACGGTGACAGTTGCGATCAATAATCTTCAAGCAGCGACCCGGCAGATGACAAACTTGCTGGATGGTATCGAGAAGGGTCAGGGACTTGCCGGTGCGTTGCTAAAGGATCAGCAACTCAAGACTGACCTGTCGGATACTGTTGCCTCGGCGCGAGAACTGGCGTTCAATCTGAATGTCTTGAGCAGTAACATCAATAACAAGGGCTTGTGGCGCGTTTTGTGGAAACCTAAGACGCCGCCGCCCAAGCCACATACCCCCTCCCCACGCAAATGACTCTTTGGGTAATTCGAATCTTGTTCCTGGGCCTGTGCACAACAGCCGGTTATACGGTCAGCCAGGTCCGCCCCGAACTGCTCAATGGTGGTCTTTGGGGAACTCTTGCCGGATTCGGATTAGGCGGGTTGCTGATCGCAATCGACGAAATGGTGAAAGGCCTCTCGTTGCGAGCTTTTTCAGCGGCAACGTTCGGACTGCTTCTTGGTTCGTTCATCGCATGGCTCATTGATCGCTCGCAGCTCTTCATTTATGTCGATGAAAGAACGCAGTGGATTGTGCGCCTGGCCCTGTTCATTTCTTTCGGATACATCGGAATGGTGCTGGCCATGCGCAGCAACAAAGAAGATTTTTCGCTGATTATTCCTTACGTTCGGTTCGCTTCACAAAGTAAACCGGAGAACATGATTGTTCTTGATACGAGTGCGATCATTGATGGCCGTATTGCTGATCTTTTGGAAAGCCGTTTTGTGGAAGGCACCATTGTCGTGCCGCGGTTCGTATTGAAGGAACTTCAGCAGATCTCTGATTCGAATGATCCGGTCAAACGCGCACGCGGCCGGCGGGGCCTGGAGATGCTAAATCGGATTCAGCATAACGGCCGCAGTGAGGTGAAGGTGCACGAAGGCGATTTCCCGGACGAAAAGGAAGTGGACACGAAGCTAGTCCGCCTGACCAAAGCAATCGGTGGAAAACTTTTCACGAACGATTACAACCTGACAAAAATTGCTGAACTGCAGTCAGTCCCGTGCCTGAACCTGAGTGAATTGTCCGCGCGATTGAAGCCGGTGATTTTGCCGGGTGAGACGTTCAGTTTGAAAATCGTTCGTGAAGGAAAAGACAAGGGCCAGGGCGTTGGATACTTGAACGATGGAACGATGGTCGTGGTGAACCAGGCCCAAAATCTGATCGGCCAACAAGCTCAAGTGCAGGTGCAAAGTCTTCTTCAAACCGGCGCAGGCGTAATCGTTTTTGCCGAGATCAAGTCGGCCGCTTGAAAATTCTCAAATCAAGGCCATGGTTTGTACATGGAACTGATCACCGTCTTCGAATCGGTCGATCCTGCGGAAGCACAATTGATCCGATCCCGTCTGGAAGTCGCAGGTTTCGATGCCATCATTCCAAACGAACTCTCCACACTGAACATTGAGCATGGGACGGCTACGCCCGGCGGCGCTTCAGTTCAGGTACCCGAAGATCAAGCAGAAGAAGCTCGCGCTTTGATCCGGACCGAGGAAAATATGACGTCGTGAATCGACCTGTATCGTTCGCCCCGCTAACACGCCTGCTCAAAGCAGGAGAATTTACCACTGATATCAAGGTTCGCCGCGAGCATGCTGGCGACAAATGGTTTGCGTCCAACGTCCCTGATGCTGTCGCCCTGCCCCGCAGCACCGAATCCGTTTCCAAAATTCTGCGTTTCGCGTACGAACGCAACATACCGATCACGGCACGCGGCGCTGGCATTGGATACGTTGGTGGTTGTGTTCCGGTCCAGGGCGGCATCTCCCTTTCGCTCGCACGGATGAAGCGCATCAAAGAGATCAATGAGGACGATTTTGTTACCGTCGTGGAACCGGGGGTCATTACGAAAGCCCTCCAGGATGCATGCGAAAAAAAGCACTTGTTCTATCCACCCGATCCCGCCAGCCGGGCCGATTGCAGCATTGGCGGTAACATCGTTACAAACGCAGGTGGACCTCGTTGTCTAAAGTACGGAGTGACACGCGATTACGTTTTGGGACTCGAAGTCGTTCTGTCAGATGGAACGATTGTCCGTCTGGGAAGTCGCACGCATAAGAACAAAACGGGCTTTGAACTGGCACGGCTATTCGTCGGCAGCGAAGGAATGTTAGGAATTGTTACCGAAGCCACATTGAAGTTACTTCCCCTGCCGCCGTTTCGCGCGGCGTTAAGCGTCGGTTTCGATTCGATGAAATCTGCGGCTCAGGCTATCCGCCAAATTTTTCGTTCGGGTTTGTTGCCATGTGCCGTCGAAGTCGCCGACGAATTCACGTTGCGAGCGGCGCAAAAGCGGACGGGAAGTTCCGCATTGGCCGGATGCAATGCGCACCTGATCGTGGAACTCGACGGTCAGGAAATGTCGGTTCGTTCGGAGATAAAGTTACTCCAAGGCCTTGTTCGCAAGCTGAAGCCGTTGTTCGTGCAACACGCGTTTGGCGCCTCAGGATGCGAGAAAATCTGGCAACTGCGCCGCGAGTTTTCCTACAGCCTCCGCGATACCGGATTAAAGAAGCTGAATCAGGACATCGTCGTTCCCCGAGGCCGCCTCGAAGATCTGTTTACCTTCGCCGCACGACTCCAACGCAAGCATGGCTTTCCCATCGCTTGCTTTGGGCATGCTGGCGACGGCAACATCCACGTCAATGTAATGATCAATGCAGATGATCCGAGGGAGGTCGAACGCAGCACCGGTGCTCTCGACGAGCTCTTTAAACAAGTGCTCGCATTCGGCGGCGTTATCACCGGGGAGCACGGTATCGGATTAGCGAAAAAACCGTGGTGGCCGCTGGCAGTTTCTCCTGAGGCGCGCAGGTTGCACCAGGACATCAAGCGCGCATTAGACCCTCGCGGGATCCTGAATCCCGGCAAGTTTCTCTGAAAATCGCTTAGTTCGGGCGCTGCTGATCGCGAGGACGGAAACCGGCTCCGCCTTGAGGACGTTCTTCGCGCGGTTTTGCCGAGTCAACGGTCAAAGGGCGTCCTTGGAACTCTTGCTTATGGAACAGAGAGATGGCTTTCTGAGCTTCGCCGTCATTGCTCATTTCGACGAAACCAAAACCGCGGGAGCGGCCGGTCATACGATCGAGCATGATTTTTGCAGAAACAACAACACCGGCTTGCGCGAAGTGATCTTGCAAATCGGATTCGGTGGCAGTGTACGGAAGATTACCGATGAATAGTCTAGCAGACATAGGCTTGAACTGGGTTTGGGAACAAACCGAGTCTACAGAAAATCCCCTATACGGCAATCAAAAATTTTGACAGTTATGTACCGGGCGTAGGCGCCGGAGGCTCAGCGGTGGCCTGTTCTTCCGATTCCTCGCTGATGACCGGTGCAATTGCCTGTAATTTGTCGCCATCGTGAAGATTGATCAATTTCACGCCTTGCGTATTGCGGCCCGCCTCACGGATATCCTTCACGAATGTGCGCACCATTTGCCCACCTACTGTGATGAGCATAATTTCATCGTTGTCATGAACTGTCAGCGCACCGACGACCTTTCCGGTTTTGTCTGTTGTCTTCATCGTGATGATGCCCTTGCCACCACGTGATTGCAGCCGGTATTCACCGAAGTCCGTTCGTTTGCCGATTCCATTTTCACCTGCGACAAGCAATGCCGCATCGGTCAAAACAACTGCGAGGGCGACAACAGCATCCCCTTTCTCCAAATTAATTCCACGCACACCAGCCGCACTCCGGCCCATTGACCGCACGTCGGCTTCAGAGAAGCGAATGCTCATGCCATCATGCGTGATTAAAATCACATCATCGCCCGGATCTTTCACTTCATCGTTTTCAACGATGCTGCCACGGGTCAGTTTGACATCAATCAGTGTGTCACCTTCTTCAATGCTGATCGCAATAATTCCGCCTTTGCGGACATTCGCGAATTCTGACAACGACGTTTTCTTAACCGTCCCTTGTTGAGTTGCAAAAAATAATTCACCGGCTTGCGTCCATGTCTGATCTTCACTGTTTGGACCGGACTTGGAAACGATGCGAATCATAGCCGCGATCTTTTCGCCTTCTTTTAATTCCAAAAGGTTCGCGATGCTGCGGCCTTTCGCTGCACGGCCCATGTCGGGAATTTCATGAACGCGCTCGACGTAGACACGTCCCGTGTTTGTGAAAAACATCAGGTAATCATGCGTGCTCGCGGTAAAGAGATGTTCGATGAAATCGTTCTCAGCTTCCGTATCGCCTTCGCGCGTCGTCATTCCGATCACACCTTTACCGCCGCGCCGTTGCGCACGATAAGAGCTGACATTGGTGCGTTTGATCAACCCACTGTGGGTGAGCGTAATGATAACACCTTCGTTCGCGATGAGGTCTTCGATAGCGATTTCGCCTTCGTCCGGAACCAATTCAGTCAAACGCGGCGTCGCGTGTTTTTCTTTGATCGCCAGAAGCTCTGCCTTGATGATGCTCAGCACGCGGGCTTCCTTTGCCAGAATGTCCAGGAGATCTTTGATCGTTTCGATCAGCGCTTTGTATTCACCTTCGACCTTGTCGATTTCGAGGCCCGTGAGTTGATAGAGTCGAAGTTCGAGAATTGCGTCCACCTGACGTTCGGTTAACGCGTATCGACCATTAGTCAGGCGGCTTTCGCTGCGAATCAGAATGGCCCAGCGTTCCACCTGTTCGCGCGCCCATTCAAACGCGAGCAACTTCACCTTCGCTTCATCACGGTTCTTCGAACTGCGGATGATATGGATAAACTCATCGAGGTTCGCGAGTGCGATCAAGTAACCTTCGAGCAACTCCGCGCGTTCTTCCGCCTTCTTCAACTCAAACCGGGTCCGGCGAATAACCACTTCGCGCCGATGCTCGATGTAGCAATTAATCAGCTCCTTTAAATTCAGCGTCTTGGGACGGCCGTGATCGATGGCCAGCATGTTCACGGAGAACGAAGTCTCGAGAGACGTATGCTGATAGAGATTGTTGATGACAACCTTGGGAACGGCGTCGCGTTTTAGTTCGATCACGAGACGTGTATTCTCGTCGGACTCATTGCGCATGGCGGAAATGCCTTCGAGCACTTTTTCGTTCACCAATTCAGCAATGCGTTCTTCGAGGGTGGCGCGATTGACGTTATAAGGAATCTCCGTGATGACGACATGTTCCCTGCCCCCTTTTACCTCCTCCACACCGACCTTGCCGCGGACCTTCACGCTGCCACGGCCTGTCATGAAATAATTCTTAATTCCTTCCAGACCACAAATCATCGCGCCCGTCGGAAAATCAGGCCCCTTCACGAACTTCATCAACTGCGGAATCGTGATCCCCGGATTGTCGATCTGGGCGCAAATACCATCGATCATTTCGCCAAGGTTATGAGGCGGCATGTTTGTCGCCATGCCGACCGCGATGCCCGTGCCGCCGTTCACGAGCAGGTTCGGAAACGCCGCCGGAAAAACGGTGGGTTCGGTCAGACGCTCATCATAATTGGGGACAAAATCGACCGTATCCTTGTCCATGTCCTCCATGAGCGCCGCTCCGAGATGCGTCATGCGGGCTTCCGTATAACGCATCGCTGCTGGAGGATCGCCTTCGATAGAACCAAAGTTCCCCTGACCGTCGATCAACGTGTCCCGCATCGCCCATGGCTGTGCCATGTGGACCAATGTCGGATAAATGACAGCTTCACCGTGTGGATGGAAATCACCGCTCGTATCACCGCAAATCTTCGCGCACTTATAATGCTTGCGGCCGGGATACAAACTCAGGCGTTGCATCGCATAAAGAATGCGGCGTTGGGAAGGCTTTAAGCCGTCGCGCGCATCGGGAAGCGCGCGCGAGATGATAACCGACATCGAGTAGTCGAGGAACGAGTTCTTAATTTCGTCGGCGACGTTAATCTTCGCGATCTTTTCGTTCGCAGCGAACAAGGGCGTTTTCGCAACGGGGGGATTATCCTTCGGATCTTGCGGCTCGTTTGACTCTGCCATAGTTTTAAAGCGTCAACTTCAAGGGAAACTCAGACTTCGAAATAAAATGCAATTCGCTCCATTCGGGGGCGATTACACGTCGAGATTACGGACGTTCAGCGCGTTGTCCTCGATGAATTGCCGGCGCGGTTCCACTTCTTCACCCATCAACTTCGTGAACATCTCTTCGGCTTCCACTGCGTCGGTTAAATCAATTCGCAACAATTTACGTTTTGCCGGGTTCATCGTCGTTTCAAACAACTCCCCCGGGTTCATTTCACCCAGACCTTTGAATCGTTTGACCTGAATGCCACGACGACCGACTTCGATGACCGCTGACAAGATCTCGGGAATAGCAAACAGAGGTTTCGTTTGCCGTTTATCACCTTCACCTTCGATCAGCTCAAAAAGTGGTTTGTCCTGGGCCGCGTAATGTTCGACGTTGAATCCTTTTTTCGACAAACGCGAAAGCAACTCGGCGATTGCTTTGCTCTCGTGGATTTCGACATGCCGGGCGCGACGAGTCGGGCCATTACGACGCTCAATCGTCGTGTCCGATTCCTCCTCAGTCGTGGCAACGAAAAGCTTCAAGTCAGCGTTGGCTTCCGCGAACTTGCGCAAGTCCTCTTCCGTCATGAAATAATGAACCGTTTCATTATTCCCTTCGCGAACTTTCACCAGGTGACGCGGTAAATCCTGCGTCTTGGTGTTTCCGGCCTCAACGTATTCCGCAAAATCTCCGCCGTGACGGCGCAACGCGTTCGCGTATTTATCCAACGCTTGCAGCAACTCGAGAATCTCTTCCAGTTGCTTATCCGAAAGCTCGATCCCATCGGCGAGATTACGGAGGCAAACTTCTTCCGTGCCCAACTGAATCAGAATCTTATTCAACTGCGCATCGTCTTCGACGTATTCGATACGTTTCTTGCGTGAAATCTGGTAAAGCGGCGGTTGCGCAATATAGACGAAACCTTGTTTCACCAGTTGCGGCATCTGCCGATAGAAAAACGTCAGCAACAACGTCCGGATGTGCGATCCATCCACATCGGCATCAGTCATGATGATGATTTTGTGGTAGCGCAGCTTTTCCAGATTGAAAGCGCCTTCCCCTTCTCCATCACCGATGCCTGTCCCGACAGCCGTGATCATCGTCCGGATTTCGTTGTTCTGAAGAACCTTATCCAGCCGCGCTTTCTCCACGTTAATCAGTTTACCGCGAATCGGCAGGATCGCCTGAAACTTACGATCGCGTCCCTGTTTGGCGGAGCCACCGGCGGAGTCACCTTCGACGATGTATAACTCCGTGTTCGCCGGATCGCGATCGGAGCAATCCGCCAGCTTGCCGGGCAAACCGCCACCAGCCATCGCCGTTTTGCGAACGGCTTCACGCGCTTTGCGAGCCGCTTCACGGGCACGAGCCGCGTTGAGCGCTTTTTCGAAAACCTTTTTCGCGACCGGAGGATTCGCATCGAAATGGCTCATCAAGCCTTCATAGGCCGCAGAGCCGACGATGCTTTCCACTTCAGGCGAGATCAGCTTCACCTTGGTTTGTGATTCAAACTTCGGGTCGCTGTGCTTTACGGAAATCACAGCCGTCAATCCTTCGCGAACATCGTCGCCGGTGATCTGTGGATCTTTCTCTTTCAGCAACTCGTTCTGCCGGGAGTATTGATTGATGGCGCGGGTCAACGCACTGCGGAAACCAGACAAATGCGCCCCGCCATCAGGATTATGAATCGTGTTGGTGTAGCAGAGCACCTGGTCCGTGTAGCTGTCATTGTATTGCAGGACCACTTCGACATGCACTTCCACCTCTTTGTCAGCAGTCGATACCTTGCATTGCTTCGAAAAGCCAATCGGCTTCGGATGAATGACCGCTTTGCTCTTGTTGAGCTGTTTGACGAATTCTTCAATGCCATCCTTGTAGAAGAACGTGTCGCGCTTCGCTTCAGCAACACGCTCGTCGAGGAAAGTGATCTCCAAACCCGAATTCAAAAAGGACAGCTCGCGCAAACGTTGCGTAATGCGGTCTGACTTGAACTCAGTCGTTTCACGAAAAATTTCCGGATCAGGTTTGAAAGTAATGAAAGTTCCGGTGCCTTTTGCTTTCCCGATGACTTCGAGCTTTTTCACTGTCTTGCCGCGCTCGAACTCCATGTGATGCACCTGTCCATCCCGGATGACTTCGACTTCAAACCATTCGGACACCGCATTCACGCACTTGGCGCCAACGCCGTGCGTACCGCCGGAGAACTTATAACCGCCCTGCCCATATTTGCCACCCGAGTGCAACGTGGTCAGAACCATCTCAACGCCGGGAATTTTATATTGAGGATGAATGTCGACCGGGATGCCACGGCCGTTATCGCGAATGGAAATAGATCCATCCATGTGGATGGTGACATCAATCTTTGTGCAGTGCCCCGCGAGATACTCGTCAACCGAGTTATCCAAAACTTCTGAAACGCAGTGGTGCAGCGCGCGTTCGTCCGTACCGCCGATATACATGCCGGGCTTTTTGCGCACGGCTTCAAGACCTTCCAGTTTACCCAATTTCGACGCGTCATACGTCTCCGCCTGGGCAGCGGGAGCAGCAGTTTGAGTATCCAAAACTTCGTTTTCTTTGGGCATAAAAAATCTGAAAGCGGGTGTGTTCCCTCGCCCGAAAAAGGACTCGAAGAGAATAAGAAAAAACCCGCCCTAAAACAATGTTTAATTTTACCACAGAAACGCCCAAAAATACAATTAGTTGTGCCCGCAAAACGGCCTCTGCCAAACTAATTGCGTTTGGCGCAAAAACTAACGGGAAATCCAAACGTCAAAAAAAGTTTCATAAGCACTCTACTGGAGAATAGACGGTTAGCGGGGCTTGAATGACGAATTTTCACGCCCGTCGGAGTCGCCGTAACACCTGTCCTAAGAGCGATATCGCCTCCTTCCGGCAGAAAAACGGCAGATCATCGGTTCGGGTGGTCAAAAATT
Organism: uncultured bacterium; assembly: GCA_966112985.1. Classification (GTDB taxonomy): domain Bacteria; phylum Verrucomicrobiota; class Verrucomicrobiia; order Limisphaerales; family JACDHS01; genus CBHWET01. The sequence continues at coordinate 21,959 of CBHWET010000023.1, forward strand.
GCCATTTCTCCTAACCCGCTGATTTACAGGTGCGTGCAGACGAGGGAAAATTTTCCGGCGGCCAAAACACTTCGGAATTTCCCTGGGAAAATTTTCCCGTGGGATTTCCATTCCATAAAAGACGTCGGAAAATTTTCCGACGGCGTTCCCATCTTGGAATTGGTCGGGGAAAATTTTTCCACGGTCTCCCCATCATGGGACGGGCTCCAGAAAATTTTCCCGAGGTCGTTCCATTTCGTTTTGGGCGTAGGAAAATCTTCCGGCCACCTCGCCATCCTGGGAAACGTTCCGGAAAATTTGCGGGGGACAATTCCATCTCGGGAGTGTCCCGGGAAAATTTTCCGGCGATGTTTACACTTCGTTTTTGAGGACTTTTTTCTGGCGGCGTTAAACGCCGAAGTGACCAAGCGGTAAGAATGCGAATTCCCGGCCAAAACACTTCAGAATTCCCGGGTGCGCGCCAGAAGCACAACCGGACGACTTGTTTTCCAGACAAAATCGCTCCGCACGATGGCTCCAAAAGAGAAATCGTTGGACGCGACGCTTGCGCCACGTCCAACGAATCAAACTACGCTCAAAGTTTATGGATTGCTTTGCGGACTGCTCGCGCCAGAGGAGGAATTAGTTGATGAGCCGCTGCTCGATCCAGCGCCGGTGGACGATCCGCTTGCGCCGGAGCTTGAGCTTCCGCTACCGGAACGCGATGCACCAGATGGCTCGTTCAGGGAACTGCCGGAAGACGAGCTTCCTTGCGAAGAACTTCCATAGGAGCTTCCTGAAGAAGTATTCGTTCGACTCATATCCAAAGTATTGGTGGAACTGCTGCGACTGGCGCCAGCAGGTTCGTTAACGTCGCGGTCGGCCTGTCGACACCCGACCAACGCCGCCACTGCGATTGCACATGTCAGAATAATTTCTTTTTTCATAACTCGATTGCCTTTCGTTGATAGACTTTTTGCGTCTCCTCAACACGTTCCACAAATCGAGGCTGAAACAATGCGGGCAAATGATGTTTTTCCGTTCGAGGAAATCCACTAAACGCGACGGGAGAGCCGCAGAATCCCGCACTTGCGGGACGGGGCTGACGCGACAGGCTTTACGGTGAGGAAAGAAGTTTACTGTAATGCCGCCCGCTCATCATATCCGCCGGACAAATCGCCGAGGTTGACCGGGTGCTTTACTTCTTGGCCGTTCGCGAGCTTAACATTGACGCTGTGCAGCTGCGGAAGATTGATGAGTGAAGGTAACAGGTGGATACGCCACCGGACGCGAGGTCTAACGGTGACGGGATAGTGGCGAATCTCACCGACGATGATGCTCTTCACGGTTTTGAAGCGCACGGGATTAAGCCAGCCGAGAGAAACGTCGGTTACCGTAGCTGCAAAAGGACCGGGGTTGTAGATCTCTATGTAGAGACACTCCTTGGCTGCTTGAATGTTGTCGAGCCGTGTCTCCCATCCAGTACTGACCTGAACCGTCCCTCGTCCGACGAGCCCGCCAACCAGGCGGAGCGTTCGCATTAATAAAGTATCGCTTGTTTGGGCCATATAAGACGCACCTTTCCCACTGCCATTTTTTTAACAGTGCCTGATTATATACCCAAAAGTCAATGAAAGTTGCGATGCACACCCCGCGGGGAAGGCGCTTTCGCGACAAACTGATCGGGATGCAATCAGTCAAAATAGTGGAAAGCCGCAATGCGTGAAATCCCGTTCACGCTATACTGTGTCCGGCTATGAAAACGATCGGAACCATTGGCACGCTTCTCCATCACAAAGGCGAAACCGTTTGGACTGTCTCGCCACACGCGACCGTTTTCGAAGCAATCCAAATCCTGGCCCAAAAAAACATTGGCGCCCTTCCCGTTGTTGAACATGGCCGACTCATTGGGATATTTTCTGAGCGCGATTACACTCGAAAAGTAGCCCTGGCAGGAAAGTCTTCCCGTGGCACACGCGTCATCGAGATTCTCTCAAGCGATGTTGTTTCTGCGACGCCGCATAATTCTATCGAAGATTGCCTTCGTATGATGACGGAACATCGCGTCCGTCACCTGCCGGTGCTCGAAGACCAAAAACTTGTGGGAATTATTTCCATCGGCGACCTGGTGAACTGGATTATTTCAACGCAGACCGCCGCTCTCGACCAGATGGAAGCGTACATCGCCGGCCGCTGACGCGCTTACTTCAATTCGTCCAGCAGATCCAACATCGTGCCGGAAATTTTCTCGGAGGCATGCGTCTCCAAATAACTGGATCGTGCCCGCCAGGTTTCATACCCGCCCAGCTTGTGTTGCGCCGGAGTTGGTAAATAGCCGTTGTAACCATTGGCGAGCTCAATGGTAAATGTTGGTTTGATGGGACTGGCTTTCTTCAATCCCAGGCCAATCTCCACAAAGACTTCGCAGGGAATTGCGCAAATCGCCAGGTCACCGATCCGATGCGCCTGCAGCAGCACCGGCACTTGATCTGGAAAGTCGTTCAACAGCACGGTTTCGCGGGAATACACTTCCAGGCTCCATGTCGGCAGCTGTCCATTAACGCGTTTCACTTTTTCCAAACGTTCCTTTGCCGTCGCTAGCTCTTCGGCACTCGGCTTGCGAACACCAAGCGATATCTCCTGTTGCACGGATTTCAGTTCCACCCAATCGTGCCACTGAATCGTCTTATACGCCGCCAGCGCACTACTGGCCACGTCATCCGCAACGCGCTTGATCCGTTCGAAAGGCTGTTCCTTCTCAGGCTTTTCACGGAAGTTCGTCGTGTTGCAATCACCGCTCGTTCCGTTGGACATGATTCCCACAAACGGCGGGTCCTGATGATCCGCGCCGAGCAACTGTTGAATGCGCTCGGCAAACGCCCCGAAGTAATCGGCCGAGATCGTGTCGTCCGGAACTCCACCGCAATAGTGCGTTGAATAATTCGCCAACACGGCAATCGGCTTATCATCCAGCGACTTCACCGCAAGAATTGGCAGTTCCGGGTCGTTCGGTCCAGCAGGCTCCACCAGGTCAGGACTTCCCGGCAGAGGATTCATACGAACCGCATCATTGGTGCCGCCGAGCAAATCCTTGTTCACTATCCCGGGCTTTAACTTCCAACGTCGATTCGACACATGTCGCGGTTCTTGTCCAACCGCCCATCCGACCTTTGCCGGCGCGCGGTTATGCAGCGCCATCAGCACCGCATCAGCAATGCGCATAGCAAGGAAATGCTGATACTCCTTGTTCGTCTCAGCTTGAAAGATGGAAACCGCAGCAGGCGCCGAATGCGTATGCGTCGCCGACATCAGAATATTTTCCACCGGAAATCCGCTCATTTCGTGCACGCGCTTCTTCGCCTCATCAAAGATTTCGCGATAAATCATGCAGCTGTCGGTCACGCAAATCGCCAACTTGTGCTGGCCATCATCGAGGACAACAGCACGTGCATGTAACGGATCATGAATTTTTGTCCCCCAGTGCCGATGCATGTTTCCGTTAACCTCAGCGCCAAGGTAAGGAGTAACATCTGCAGCCGCAGCGCCGGCCAGGAACTTTCTTTCGTTCTGCGCTGAGGCAGCAGTGACCGCCAGAAAGATCGCCAACGCGCTGGCGGAGAAGAAACGGGAAAAGTGCATGACTATAGTCATACAACTCCAACCACGCCGTGCAATCCTTTCATGCTTCCAGTTAGAAGCATCCAGGGTGCTAGTTCGCGCCTTCCGTATACGCCGCGACAAACTCACTCAGGAAACGGATGAAGACCCAGTTGTCGATGACATTGTGGTCGGGGACAATTTCTTTTGAAACGGATACAACGTAAACCGGTTCGTTGTGAAGATGTGCCGGACGGGTGACGAGCTTGCAGTGCGAGAATGGAATGA
>CBHWET010000024.1:0-25487 GCA_966112985.1 uncultured bacterium
GCATTCATTTGCAGAATGCCAAGATCAACGCGCAGCTGAATTCTCTCGACACCATCCCGACCTTTGAAGCGGCGAACTACGACTGAACCCGGTTCGTAATTCCATTGTTCCAGCAGGTGGGAGATATCGAAGTTCATAAGCGAATATTAACGGGCATACTCGGCAAGTCAACGGGGGGAGGACGATTAAAACGGAGTTGGTTGTTGTCAATATACATTCAAGGTCTGTAACACGGCCTGGGTCCGTGGCACTTCGTGTGTGCGGAACAGATCGGTTTTGCCAATGGCTGCGAGCACGGCAAAGAAAGGCTCCGCAGAACGCACTTCTTCACGAAAGTAATCGAAGGCGTGGGGCAGGGCGTGGCACACAGGAAAGCCTAGTGTGCGCAAGCGGAAGCTGTTGAGGAAGACAGACATCTGGTGTCGTACGCGAACAGCGCTGTCCTGCAAATTACGATAGTAAAAACCGAGTCCTGGATCGATGAAGATTTTCTCGACGCCGCACCGCTGTGCCAGCTCGATCTGTCGCGAGAAATAGGTGTGCATCATCGCAATGGGATCGGCTGTAAAATCGAAATCGCCGACGGAACGGACGTCCTCTCCCTGGACGTAACAAATAATTACTGCCGCCCCGTGTTCGGCAACCATCCTGTAAAGTTCTTCAGTCTGCTTCGTTCCAGTGAGATTTAGCACGTTGGCACCCGCTTCGAGACAAGCACGCGTTACTGCGGGCTGATACGTCTCAACCGAGACGAGGATTTGTTTGGCGCGCAATTCTTTGATCACCGGCAGCAGCTTGCTGTTTTGGGCGAAGTCATCTACCCGTGCCGCGTGTGCGAGTGTTGATTCGGCACCGATATCAATGATGTGGGCTCCTTGAGCGGCGAGAACTTTACCGCGCTGGATGGCGCTTTCCGCGGTGAGGCAGACACTTTCGCGGTACCACGAATCCGCTGACAAATTAATTACCCCCATGATCGAAGGTTGGGAGTTGAAGGAGAACTGTTTATTGCCTATCGAAAATTCCTTAACGCGTGCTTTCGCTGCGTCGCGATTTTGTTCCAGAAGCTCCGCAAGTTTTTCGAGCGTTAGCATTTATGAGTGTGGTGCGCCAAACATCAATAAAATCAATGTCTCCACGATGACCGTGCAAACATAGCGCTCGGCCAAACCGCGTAAAGTTTTTTTAGAACGGGACGGATCGAATCTGCCCCTTTGCTTGCGCGAGGCGATCGCGACTTCGTCCGAATATAAAATAATGGCGTCTGGTGGTGGCACGACGAAGTGGGATGGTGTTGATTTTTGATATGCCTAAATTGCAGGAACGTTTCGAAGCCGAGGTGGAAATTCCCGTTTCCGGACTCAATTTGACCGGAGAACTGATCATTCCTCCGAAAGCCCCCGGCGTTGTGTTGTTTGCTCATGGAAGCGGCAGTAGCCGGCATAGTCCGCGCAACCAGCATGTCGCGGGAGTGCTGCGCGAGTACGGTATGGCCACACTTCTTTTTGATCTGCTGACTGAAGATGAAGAACAGGAGGATCGTTTCACCGGGCATTTGCGATTTGATCTGGCTCTCCTCGCGGACCGTTTACTCGGGGCAACCGAATGGGTTCACAAAAAAGAACCCGATCTCTTGATGGGCTATTTTGGTTCGAGCACAGGTGGCGGAGCTGCTTTGTTAGCGGATTCAAAATCCGAAATTCCGATTTCGGCAATCGTCTCGCGCGGAGGTCGGCCCGACCTTGCTGGACCGGCGCTGCCAAAAGTGAAAGCACCGACGTTGCTGATCGTTGGTGGAGACGACACTCCCGTGATCGAAATGAACCAGGAAGCGATGGCGCAAATGCGATGCCCAAAAGAGCTACGGCTCATACCCGGAGCTACGCATTTGTTCGAAGAACCAGGAACTTTAGATCAGGCTGCAGAACTTGCAGGGAAATGGTTTGCCCGGCATTTTACGGAGCAAAACAGCTAAGGTATTACATCGCAGGTTGGAGCGCGGCTTTTTGTGCTGTGGACACAGCCGGAATTGTCAGTTCATTCAAGATTTTTCGGCCCAGGTCGTCGGTCTCATCTGTGCTGACATTGGAAAGAATAACCACGCCGGCGCGACCGTCCTTTGAGAATCCGAGATAACTCGACGTTCCGCCCATGCGACCGTTGTGCCAAATGATCGTCGCGTGATTTTTATTCGAAGAGAGAATCCAGTTCATACCTATCGCAATGTGTCCGGGCTCTCGATAGAGCTCACGATGAGATACGCGAATTGGTTTTGCAAGTGAACCTTCCGGCCGCATATTCGCTAATAAATATTTCAACATGTCCGAGGCGCTGGAACGCAAAGCTCCCGCGCCACTAAGACAGTCCGGCAGGTCCCAGGGGCACGAAGGGACGGCCTTCAGCATCTTGCCGTGTCGTTCGGCAGCGAAATAGCCCTGCGCGAAACGGGCAGCTTGGTTCGTCGTCAATGTTATCGTGGTATCAAGCATTCCCAGCGGCTCGCAGATTTCCCGCTTGATATAGGTTTCATAACTCAAGCCTGCTTTTTTCGAAAGCGCGTAACCAAGGACGCCCATGCCGAAGTTGGAATATTCACAGGTCGTGCCGGGGTTCGAATCCAGGTGGACCTTGCTGATATCCTCACGGAACTGGTCCTCTGTGTAATCGCCATAGGGATTGCGGAGGGAGAACATCGCGGGAGCAACACGCCAAAAGGAAAGATGGGCCGGCATTCTTGGGAATCCAGAGGTATGGGTTGTCAAATGTCGGAGGGTAATCAGGCGCGCATCCTTTGGAAGCTGGATGCCGTTCGGTAAGATTTCTGCGAGAGGTTGATCGAGACGCAAATCCCCGCGGTCGATTTCGCGGGCGAGGGCCAGTGCGGTGAAAGTTTTTGTGAGGGAGCCGATTTCATAAAGAGTGTCGTCCCTCGGTGGTTCTTGCGAGGTGGCGGGGGAACGTCCAAACCCCATGATGGCCATATTCGTCCCCGATACCACGGCCACCGTCAGTCCAATGCCTTTGCCCTCGGCAACGAACGAAGCGCAATGTTTGCGAATCATCGGTTCCAACTGCGGTGCACGACGATCGCTCCATTCTGGAACTTTTGCCTCCGGAACACCGCTCCATTCAGGCGGATAAATCTTCTGTACATGCCACGCACAGCCGGAGGTTAGAATGATGATCAATCCAAGTGAAAAAATCAGCCCGGTCGACTTTGAAAGGTGACGCATATTGAATAGCGTAGGTTTGATAAATGGCGCGCCTGCCGCGATTCGAACGCGGGACCCTCTGCTTAGAAGTTAGCGTAGGCCGAATCCGCAAAAGCGCGTCAAAATTTTGATTACTACAAACACCAATAGAATCAATGGCTTTGTAATAACGGCGCAAACATACCGGTCAGTGAAACTGCGTAAAGATTTTTCGCAAGTGGACTCTTTAGTGGACTCTTTTTTCGAAGCCCGGAACGGCGCGATAATGGGATTTTCCTCATTCGGATTGAAAAAGAACCCGACGTCTTCGCCAGCGAACGGTTGATACGGATCGCCGACAGTCCGCGCAGTCACCGAACGTTACGGCGACGAATGCGCAACTCGGCTCTGATTGGAAATGTTCGCACGAGGTTTTAACATTCTGCCGTGACGCAAAGTCCAAATTTTTCTAGCAGAGATTGGACGCATTCATCGAGCAGTAATTTCTCGTCAGGAAAGACTATCACGCGTATTTACTGCGGCAACGATACCACTAATATCGGAACGCTTTATGCACTGGTTGCAAAATACAAGTATAACGCGGAGAGAAACTTTAGCGTGGGCCTTTATTTTCACTATCTTCGGTGGTTTCCTGTCTTATTGGACTGGGTTGTTCGTAACTCGGATTATTAACTTCAACCGGAATCGACTCGAAGCGACGACCCAATTCATCCGCACCGTCAATAAACTTATGGAGCTGGGTTTCTTTGGTCTTACTCAGCTCATTGAGAAAGACGGAAAACAACAGGAACGCACAAAAACGCGGGCAGACGTACATGCAGATATTGGATTTACACAACTTCTGTCGCACCTTAATGCATTCGTTAGAGACCAACACACAGAGCCTGTCGAAGCACTGAAGAACGCCATCGCGTTGACGCAACGATACATCGAAATCCTAATGAAAGAAAAATGCCTGAACTCGGAAGCAATTGAGGCGTTGCACAAAGAAAGCCAGGAACTTGCAGATGCTTTGTTGCTTGCAAAACCACGCAAGCGAACTTTTTTCAGTCCCCTCTGGAAATACCTGTGATATCCAAAAAGCCTCAGGAAAGAATGAGCTGGATTGAAACCAGTCGATTATTCGCCTCTGCCGTGAGACGCTTTTTTTTAATTTGGTGGCAGGGACAGCTTATGTTTGGCGCACTCTGCTTCAGTGTTTCGCTATGGGTTGCGTGGCAAAAAAATAAAGCGGAATTTGCCAGCCGCTCGGGGTCGATCCTCAGCCTAATGGGAGGGTTCATGACTTTTCGCAGATATCTTCGAGGTGCCGACGACCCGTTCCTTCGCGATACCGGAGCTGCTCATCGAATTCCCTTTCGGCGACGAATCAATCACTTGGAAGAGAAACAGCGCGCGGAAGACGCTGACGCCAGAGCAATGTTTTACGGTATCCTCTACATTGTCTTGGGCACGATTGTCTGGGGCTACGGCGATTGGGCTCTCATTTGGTTTGGCTTTTGCAGCAATTGAGTTATGCCCGAAAGCCATTGAATCACCACAAAGCTTTGCGATAAATTTTCGTTCAATGGCCAACCACAACAACCCGGCAGGACGGCGGTTTTTGATTTTACAGAAAGCTCTTTCCTCCGCACAACGAGCGGGTAAACCCGCGGCAATCTTGGGAATTTTTGTTTTTGAGACGCATAAGGAAACAAAAGGATGAACAAACAAAATTTCTCTTACGTTTCCAACGGCGATTCGGTTGCCGCGATCTCCGTTGATACGAGCCAGATTTATGGTAGCGGCACTGCGGCTTCACCGCATCTTACCATTCCAGGACGAATACACTTTTTCCAAATCCAGCCGAAATCCATCGACTACGTGTTCACAGAAATCACGGCTCGGCTCATTGACCAAAAACTCGGAGCAATTAGCGAAGCAAGAGCGCTCTTAAATCGGGTGCAACGGCCCCATCATTGCTACACTGCCGATGACCATTTGTATTTCGAGTTTCGCGTCGACTCCCATCAAATCGCTGAACTTGAAAAAGCACGCGCGGGCAAGGATGTGATTCTCCGCCTTCGTTGTAACTTGCAAGTTCAGGAACACGGTGTCATCAGCGCGGATGAACAGACCAAGCGGCCAGCACTTTTCGGGCTGCGTAACATCAGCGAATTGCACGCCGAAGTAGAGGTGACGATTCAACAGAAGATTTGGTTGGAACGCGTTCTTACAGGCACTGGTTTTGGAAAAGTTCACATCATAGAATTGCCAGCAGTTCCGCTCGAAAGCTGCGCCGCGCTCAAAGATTCGTTTGAAGCGTTACGGCAAGCACGACTGCTTCACAACGACGGGCACTACGACGTCGCAGTGGCGCGGTGCCGCACAGCACTAGACCCATTCTTCGTGCAGGTGCCGGTCGAGCCCGATAACAAGAATTCAAAAACGATGCCGGAGCTAAGGAAGAAATGGCTAAAACGACTCGGCGAATCGACATACAAGTGGCTTAACGACGCTCTCGGATCTGTCAAAGCAGCTGGCAACCTTACAGTCCATACATCACACCGTCATTTCGACCAATTCGAATCGCAAATGATTCTCGCCATCGCCACAACTCTTGTTGCCTTTGCCGCACGCGCACCTGAATCGGACAAACCCGAATGACTTCCACGTCGCCAACCGGGAGCAAAACGTCGCAGTCGTATTTGTGTGGCCCGCAGACGTTTTTGGCGATTTGCTCGCCGCCAAAAAACCATTGAAAAGAGTACCCTCCCTCGCTTTTACTCAATTTTTAAACGGGGCAAAATCCCCCTTGAACTGCGCAACCTTATGCCGCTACTCGCTGAAACGCTTGTCGACGAATGACTCAACAGAAAAGGTTTTTTCACCATTCGCGGGGTCAAAGATGGCGTGCATGAGATAGATTTGCTTGGTGTCCGTCCGACTTCAAAAGGACTTGAGGGCTGGCATGTTGAAGTTCAGGTCAGCTTTCGCCCAGTCTCCTACATTGCCAAACTCACGAAGGAACTGCAAATCAAGCTGAACAAGAAACCCAATTCAGCTTGGGAGAGATCGCCAGAAATACTCGACGAGTGCATTCGCGCATGGATCGCCCACAAGTTCACCGCTGCCAATAAAGTTGCCGCGCGAGAGCGCGCTTGGCCGGGCATTCAGTGGAGCCATTATTTCGTGCACGGCACGGTCAAATATGAAGCAGAACTTACGGCCATTCGAGCAAGCGGGATCACGCTCATTTCTCTTCACCAGGTTCTCTCGGACATTTGCACAAAAGCCGATGCTGGTTCACCGGGAGCCGCCGGCACCGACCTTGCAGACATAATCGATTATTATGAAAATCGAAAACCAAGAACTGTGGCCTAACTAACCGTACTGCGTTGATTTTCCGGCGCAGCAAACCATATTGCGCCATGGCACAAGGCGGACCTGCATCTTATCGCGGATACGAGTATCAAATCAATGTTACCGTTTGGCTTGCGCTCGACCTGATCATTCGCCGGAAACTCTGTGACACAATCATAATTGAACCGGCGTCGCTGGAGGACGTGTCTGCTGGATTGCAGGTCGAGTCCCAAACGGCAACAGCAACGGTTAGATGCCCTCTAGCGACGCCGGTTCAGATTCAAATCAAATCTCGCGACACTGGCCACTGGAGCGGAGCCGATTTCCGGAACGTTATCTCGCCAGCACCCGCAACGACCGAGAATGACACAAAGACGAAAGGCAAGAAGCACAAGAAGAAAGGCCCTCCCAAACGTCCAACTGCTGTCGAGCGGCTTCGTGCAAACAAGGACGAGATTTACTGCCTTATAACAGATGCCCAGCAGCATGCAGAGCTGAGAAATTTCAGAGTTACGGAAGTTGGAAAGCGATCATCGGCAGATCGACTTCCCACTACCGCTACAGTCGACGCCGATTTGGCTACTCGAATCACAATATTACCGCAACAGGCTGAGGCATTTGTTTTGCAGAATGCCAGGGATATTCTTAGGAACGAATTGCACGTGCCTGAGCCAATGCACGAAAAATGCATCGCTGAGCTCCGGGAAGCGGTGCGAAGGCGTTTGCTGAAGAAAGCCGATTCAGAACTAGCTCGCGACGAAATTTTAGGGATTGTCCGCCGGAATGAAGGCTACCCTTCGATGCCACGTGCCATTGTTCTGCCAACGAATTATGTATCAATTCGCGATCAATTGACGTCATTCCATGCAGTGTTTATCTGTGGCCCGCCGGGAACGGGAAAAACGTTCGTTGAGGAGCATTTAATTTACCAATGCAGAACAGCAGAAAACCCGTTCACGGTCGTTCGGCATGATGAAGCGGGTCGGAAAATCAGAGATATCCTCAAGGAACCTGAAAATCATGTCTTCGTGTTCGATGACCCTTTCGGCAGCTACGCAGTAGCCGATGATGCTCAATGGTGGATAAATGAGCTGCCAAAGTTGCTGGCTGATGCAGCCCCAAACAAAAAATTCATCATAGTTTCCCGAACCAGTGTTGCACAACAAATCCGCGTTGGAAAAATTCCTGAGGCATTAAATGCAATCAAGGTTGTTCTTTCCGATGATAATTATACCGAGCAGAAAAGGCGTGAAATTCTTAAAATCTATGCTCAAGCGCTTCCGCAAGAGCGCAGGGAATGGATCGAGGCCAAAGAAGAATTTATCATCCAACGCATTCACGCGCCGTTTTCTTTGGAGAATTTAATTAAGAATGTCGGACGCTTGGCTGAATGTAACGATTCGACACTGGAGATCGCTATAAAGCAGTCTAACATCGACACAATTAGCACTGAATTGACTCGGGAGATCGTGGCAAGGGGAAAGGATTCCATAGCCAGCGGAATCTTGTTGTGGTTTCGGCTGATGATCACTCGGGTAATTTCAACTGACGATGTTCGCCATCTGCGGCGAACGCTGCAGAACCACTCGTCTTTAAAAGATCTGGATCCTGAAAAACTTTTTGATTGGCTGAAGGATTCTCATCGACTTGTACAGACGGAACACGGATTTTCAGCTCACCCACTGGTTTTAGAAGGCTTGGAAAAGCTATTCGGGGCTGAACCCGGTCTTGGAGAACGCGTTGCACAGGAGCTATTGAATGCCTTGGTTAACGCAAATGAGTTACCTTTCGCGCTGTCGGTGCTTAAGAAAGTTGCGTCGCGTAACCAGCCAGTTCCGCCAGCGGCGATGGTAGGGGTTGATCAGCATCTCGCAACTCGATTGATTCAGAGCGACGGTCCTGAATTTAGAGAGGCATTCCTCGCTGTTGATTACATTTGTGCCAAAACTCCCGAAACAAAGTTGGCGAAAATATTGCAGACGAAGGCGTCCGGTGGCGCCCTTCAAGGATTCAATAGCTGGTCTGACCCGCAGCTCGCGCCAGAAGATTTGAATTGCATCAGGAACTCGCCGAATACCCATGGTTGCGCACAAAAGTTTATCCGGAATGTGCTCATGGAAGAGATTGGCCACGCGTATTCAGAATCTCTGATCCCGTTTTTCCGGCAATTTGGATGGGACCTCAGTGACGAATTTTTAGTCGCCGCAGAACGCGCATTGGAAACGGGAAATTTGAGCGTTGATATCAAGCTGTTGGTGAAGGGGGCCCTGTCTGGTGCAAACGACAACGTTGAACGCGTTCTCGCCTCTAGTCTTAAGGCGCTCGACGAAGCCGAGTTACTTCTCGACAGGCATTCGGAGGATTATGGCAAGGCTGAACAAGCGGAATTCGATGCCGCTTATTGTTCTCACGTTGCGGAGCAGCCATCAGAATTATATTTCGCACCGACAGAGGCGCTGGAAACAATCGTCAGACATCGACGAAAAAAAGAGGGTTTCCAGTGGATACTTGACCATGAAAGCCGAGCGCAGCTTTTTCGTCCGTGGGCAAAGAGCGTAGACGAGGAAACCAGTTCTCACGAAATCCGCGCCATTCTGTCCGCAAGTAAGGACACTGATTTAGATGTAGCGCTCGACGCAATCCGGCGGTCCCAGAAGACGGATTTTTTTCCTGACCTTCTGTCACTCTTGGGCAGCGTTCCGGAACGGATTTTGCAGGGCTGTGTATCTGTATTAGCGGACTGCTGCGATGACAAAAAATGGCAAGACGAAGCGGTGCCAGCCATATCCGCTCTCTCAACTGAGCGCAGAATAAAAACAGCTATTGGTATGTTGGGAGGGAACATGCGTCATAGAAATCAGGATAAGTACGAGGCCGCGATAAGAAAAATTGTATCACCTGACGAACTCACTGCCGTCACGGCGCTGGGAGATGAGAACCGCGACCAAAGCACAGCGGTGAACAACCCTGCTGTGGTGGCGATTTTCCGCGAAATTGCTCATGGAGCTTTCGAAGACTTGGCGGCGCAATCCGTGGAGTTGCTGGCCGCGGCTCAGCTAATAACCGCGGACGACTTGGAAAAGCATGTCAAATCGGAGAAATGGGAGATTCGACTGACGTGTCTTCGGGCGGCAGGGTTGCTCAAGACCGTTGAATCGCGCCAACTGCTGCGACGAGCGTTGAACGACGAGGATTATCGATGCCGTCGAGCTGCGATGCACTTCATAGCAGGAGACGCAGATGCCGAAGAAAAACAGCTTATCCTCCACAAATGCGCGGACCCAAGCGCCCCGATCCGAGAGTTTTGTGCAACATTGGTTGGCAAGCAGGAGTGGGCCGAATCACAGGATGTGCTGGTGTCTCTGCTCAGAGACCGCCGGGATAATTCAGAAAATGCATTCTTTCATGGCCATATGCAGTCATTTCACGTCGCGCGCGCTGCTGCCGATTCGCTTGCACAGATGAAATGGAATGCGAAAACAATCGATGAAGTAATCAATTTCATTCAGCACCGCGATGCAGAAAAAGATGACCATTTGGTTCATTATCGTCTTATTGAGGCTCTCGGTTTTCAAGATGATCTTCGAATTCCAAAGGTGTTAGAGCGGATGCTAGATGATCGATGGTTGATGCCTGGAGAAAAAAACAGCTTTCCGATTCGGTATGCTGCGGCGTGGGCGCTCGTTTTTCAATTGTGGAATTCGGAAGCGGTGCGCAAAGCCGTCGATCACAAAAAGCTGCTCGAGTTTGCAAACCATCCTGATCCGCGGTTGGCAGTTCCTTGCCTCATCGCTCTTGGACTCGCGACCAGTAATGCAAGCGACGTGATAAACATCGAGGGAGCCGATAAAGAAGACAGATTACTGATATTACTTCTTGCGATGCGAGCGAGGACAAAGTCCCTTCCCGTCCAATTGTTCGCGGAAACGCGGCATCACCCAGCGAAGCCGTTACTCGAATGCCCCTTTGCTAATCTGAAACTTGAAGCGGACTGGGATGCGTTCCTAAACAATCATGTGGCACTTTCAGAATGGCTCGATGTCAAAGCCGGCAAGCTTCAGCAGTATATTCATTTACTGATCGGCATGTTGAGAGACTCCGATTGCGGCAGTATTTATAGAAAAATCCGGAAACGTGAACTGAATAAAGGTATCCCCGTTCGCACTCTACGAAGCATGTTTGGAGGGGAATAAAACGGCCGAGCCAGGCTGGTTCTGGATAAAAATGCTGCGGAATGATCGTGGCGGGAACGAAAAATAACAACAAAAGCTGCAAACCAAAATGCGGTAAGGCAGAGACGATGTTTGTCAGATGGTTCCTGCATCCAGATAGACTTGAGATTTTTCGTCGGAACCAGTCAATGGCTTGGTTCACTGCAAAGGTACAATAACGCTGGATTGTTCATTCATCATTGGTAGTATTTTCACCCATACACCATGGGTTGGAAAGGCACACTCCGGGCCATAGAAGCCGCTGAGCGACGATCTGAACGCGAGTCGCAGCGGAGATACAAACAATTGCTTCGGGAATCGAAAGAACGCGCCAAAATGGAGGCGCGTCAACAATGCGCCTTCGAGGTCGATTTTTACGAGAATCAAATCGAACGCATTCTCTCAATCCACAAAGAATGTCCCGAACCGTGGGATTGGAATCTCATTTTTAATACGCCACCGCCACTTTCCCCTGAGAGGCCACAACTGCGGGGAGCGTTAGCCCAATCCACGTTGGATGAATTCAAGCCGAGCCTGATGGATAAGCTTCTGGGCCGAGTAGATAAGAAACGAGGAAAACTCGAATCGGCGCTGCAACTCGCGCAATCCCAAGACGAAGCTGAGTATCAAACAATTTACGCCGAGTACCACCAACGATACACGGATTGGAACGACCGTAGGGAACTCGCATGGAAAGTTTTACATGGAGATATCAAGGCATACGTTGAGGCGCTCGAGGATTTCAACCCTTTCTCCGATGTCAAAGAACTCGGTGCGAACGTCGAGTGCACTGCTCATACCGCGCAATTATTCGAAGTTCGGCTCATTGCAAATCAGGGATTGATTCCAGATGAAATTAAATCTCTGACCGCAGCAGGCAAGGTTTCTACAAAACCGATGCCCCGATCGCGACAGCTTGAGCTTTATAGAGATTTCGTCTGTGCGGCCGCATTGCGGGTGGGAAGGGAGCTTTTTGCATTCATTCCCGTGCAGGCTGTGCTCGTCACGATCCGCGCAAAAATGCTGAACACGGCGACCGGACACACATCCACCGCGCCAATCTTATCAGTCGCGTTCTTTCGACCGACGTTTAGTTCGTTAGATTTTGAGCGTCTGAATCCGGCTGATGCGATGGAAAATTTTCCGCATCGAATTGAGTTCAGCAAATCCGCAGGTTTTGAGGCGGTGGAGCCAATCACAGCCGCTCAGGCCATCAGTGGAGATTTCACCCGAAAAGCCGAACCGACATCAGAAAGAATAAACACAGCTCCACCGCAGCCATCTGAACCAGAATTGATGGAACGGCTGTTGATGGATTACCCAATCCAGCATGGCTGCCACTGGCTGCCTGTTTCAAAAGCTGCAAATCTGGTCGGCATCCTCCAGGAAACCAAGCTTACCATTGCGCAACGTCGCAAAATTGCTGAGAAGATCCAAAGCGCTGGTTACTGTGTGGAACCAGATGGACGCTACGATCCAACCCCGCAAGACTGGAACGGGGCTCTTGGCGTGTTTAAACCGGACGGAAGCGACGATCGAACGCCCTCCCTGCCGTATGTCGGAGCCGCACGACTCCTGAAACTTTGCGTCCTCGTCGCTGGAGCTGACGGCCATATCGATGAACGAGAGCTTGATGTTGTTCGAGATGTTATCGCTGGCCAGCTTCACCTCAGCACGACGGATTTGTTGCGCTTGAAGGTGCTGGAGCATTTTCTAATCAACAATCAGGGCGCCGCCCAGAGCGCTCTGCTTTCAATCGCTAAATTCGTTCCGTCTGAAAAACGGACCATTATTGCTGAGGTGCTCGTTCGTGTTGCCGCTGCTGACAACGTCATCACCCGGGACGAGCATAAAGCGCTGGATCGGATTTTTAAGGCACTACAGCTTCCACCCGAGTCACTCGTCTCCCTAATTGAAAAATTTGGGCCTCGGAGAGACGAGGTAACAATTCAGACCGCATCACCAGCCCCTCCCAGCGAGCGCATTCCAGAGCCTCCTTCCGCTCCTGCTCCGGAACCGCACGGGTTTAAGCTTGATATGTCTAAAATCCAAGCAATCTCGGAGGAGACAAAAGTTGTGATCGGCATTCTTTCGGAAGTAATGGATGAGGTTGATCCGGCCCCAGCACGCCCGGTGTCACTGGAGAAAGCGAAGGACGTTGCAAAAGTACCTCCGCTTCCTGACGCGGTTTCTGCTTCGACATACGATTTAACTGGTCTGGATGCGTCGTTGCATGCCGTCGTCGGCCAGTTATTGCAACAGGAATCTTGGACGAAAGCGGCATTCGATGCCTTGGCGAAATCGTTTCACCTGATGCCGCTTGGACTTTACGACTCAATTAACGAATGGGCCGACGAGGCGCTGGGCGACTTTCTGCTCGAAGGAGAAGATCCGATTCTCGTACGCAAAGAACTAATCAAACAACAAAAGTAACAACCATATGGCGGAAATAAAACGACGTGAACGCGACGCAGTATTGCAATCCCTTCAAGCCGGTTTAGTGCCTCGCACGGGCCTGCACCTTATCCAGGTCGGACGCAAAGACGAAGTGTCAGCGATGCTGACCGACTTGGAAAGAATTGAACAAGGTGGCGCAGCATTCCGCATTGTGATGGGCCGTTTCGGAAGCGGCAAAAGCTTCTTTCTCAATTTGGTCAGGACACTCGCTTTACAAAAACGAATGGTGGTCGTGCAGGCGGATATGTCGATGGAACGTCGTATTCACGCTTCCGGTGGCCAAGCGCGCGGGCTGTTTTCGGAGTTAATGAAAAATCTGGCGATCAAGTCCAAACCAGAAGGTGGAGCGTTGCGCAACCTCTGCGAGGGATGGATTTCCAGCGTTCAGAATCAGGTCAAAACCACCGGTGGCAGCGATGAAGACGTAAAACGCCGCATTGTCCAAGATTTGCGCGAACTACAGGATGCGGTTGGCGGTTTTGAATTCGCGGAAGTTTTGTCCAAATATTACGAAGGCCATGTCAACGGTAACGATGCGTTGCAAGGAGCTGCCTTGAGATGGTTGCGGGCAGAATACATAACCAAAACGGATGCCCGCGCTGAACTCGGGATTAGGCGCATCATCGATGATGAGAACTTCTATGACAGCCTGAAACTGATGGCTGCGTTCTGCGTCAAGGCGGGTTATGCGGGCTTACTAGTTAACTTGGATGAAATGGTTGTCTTGTCGCACCGCCTCCCCAGCACGAGAGCTCGACAAACGAACTACGAAGCAATTTTGACACTTTTGAATGATTGTTTTCAGGGCAATGTTCAAAACCTCGGGTTTCTCCTCGGCGGAACAGATGAATTTGTTGAAGACAAGCGTCGTGGCCTATACAGCTACGAAGCGCTACGTTCCCGATTAGCTGAAAACCGGTTCGCAGGCGAGGGAGTGAAAGATTTCGCCGGTCCCGTGCTCCGCTTGCAATGCCTGACCCCGGAAGACCTTTTTGTCCTTTTGCGGAATATCCGCCACGTCCACGCCTCAGGCGATAGCACAAAATACATCGTTCCTGACGAAGCGATTGCCGGTGTTTTACGAAAAGCATGTGAAACGCTGGGTGCTGAATATTACAAAACCCCACGCGACATCGTTCGGTCTTTCGTTGGACTGCTGAGTGTCGTGGAACAGAATCCTGGCCGCAATTGGCAAAGCTTCCTGGGTGATGCGTTTGTTGTAAAAACCGACAAACCCGCCTCAGCCGAGGAAGAAATCGCAAAGGGTGCGCCGCCACCAGACGATTCCGCCGAGGACCTTGAAACTTTGAAGCTCTAATGAGCAAAGAAGCGTTTTCGCTGCTTAGCCCAGGTATCCAACAGGCAATTTGGAAAATGGGTTGGCGTGAGTTCAAGCCTATTCAGGTCGAGGCCATTAATGTAGTTTGCGAGTCAGATCGTCATATCGTGATTTGCGCCCAGACCGCAGGCGGAAAAACAGAGGCCGCATTCTTACCCATTCTGTCCAAATTGGCGGTCGATCCACAGCCATCAGTTCAGGCCCTCTATATCGGGCCGCTTAAAGCTCTCATCAACGACCAATTTCGTCGACTCGAAGACCTATGCACCAATTTAGATATTCCGGTGCATCGTTGGCATGGGGACGTGCCGGCTAATCAAAAGAAAGCGCTCAGAGATAAGCCCGGAGGCATTCTCCTGATCACGCCCGAATCTCTTGAATCGAATTTTATTAATTTCGGCGCACACGTTTCACGCGTTTATAGCCACCTGTCATTCATCGTTATTGACGAGTTACACTCCTTCCTTAGTAACGTCAGAGGCGTTCACCTTCAAAGCCTGCTGAGTCGTCTCAACCACGCAGCGGGGTGCAAGCCGCGTCTGATCGGCCTGTCGGCTACTTTGGCGAATCCTTCATTAGCGCGGGCATTTTTGGCACCCGACTCCATTGAGTCAGTGCAGGTAATCGAGAACACGGCCGTCAAACGCGAAATAAAATTCGGGATTAAATCGTTTTTGCAGAAACCGCGAGCCAGCACCGCGCCAAGACTCAACGCTGAACAAGCCCTGTTATTTTCGGAAAAATCCCAAATGCTGCTGGAGAAATCTGAAAAGAAAAGGGCCGCAGAAACGGTAGCGAAATCTTCGCACGCCGAATCGTGCTTAACGGATGAGTTCGACGAGATCGCTGATGACGTCATCAAGAACTTCCAGCTTTCAACCAACTTGATTTTTGGCAATTCGAAGCAATCGATCGAAGTCTTGGCTGACCGGTTACACCAACGCGTCCGCCGTGAAAAATGGCCTACCGACCCATTTGTCGTACACCACGGCTCATTATCCAAAGACCTGCGGGAAGATGCTGAAGCAATGCTGAAGAGCGGGATGCCGACGACCGCCCTTTGCTCCAGCACTTTGGAAATGGGAATTGATATTGGACACGTCCGTGTCGTGGGACAGCTCGACACGCCATGGAGTGTGGCTTCCATGGTCCAACGGCTCGGCCGATCCGGCAGACGGTCAGGTGAAGCCTCGACTATGAGGATGTACGTACTGGAAGAATCGCCTTCAAGTGATAGCTCTCTGACAGATTTGTTGTACCCCGATGTGTTGCGGGCAATTGCCATGACCCGTCTCATGCTCGCTAAGTGGTTGGAACCCTTTGAGAGCGACCGCATGCATCTTAGTACTCTAGTACATCAAACCTTGAGCTGCTTAAGGCAGACAGGCGGAATGCGTGCAGCAGACTTATATCTTACGCTCTGCCAACGCGGCCCGTTTCGACGAATCAGTCAGAATCAATTTATCGTCCTGTTGCGAGGCTTGCGCGCCCACCAGCTGATCGAGCAAATGTCAACTGGCGAAGTTATTTTAGCCTTGCTGGGCGAACGAATCACGTCGGCTGCCGATTTCTATGCCGCGTTCCAAACGTCCGAAGAGTTTTCGATTCGGAACGGAGATGAAGCGATCGGAAAACTAGCGTCCAGCATTATACCTCCAGTTGGTGAACATTTGCTTCTGGCGGGAAGACGATGGCTCGTACAGGAAATCTTAATCCATCAAAAACTCGTCCTCGTCACGTTTTCTCCTGGAGGCAAGCCGCCACCTTTTCGAGGTGCCGCTGGAGAAATTCACACTCGCATCATACAGGAAATGCGAATGGTTTTGTTTGAAAACAACGAACCATCTTATATCGACGAGAACAGCAAGTTGCTGCTGCGTGCAGCCCGGCGCACTGCACAGTTGGTCAAATTACATGAAAACGATGTGATTGTAGCCCATCAAAGTATTCAGTGGTTCCCTTGGGCTGGCACTCGCGCCATTACAACTCTCGCGCTACTTGCGAAATTCTGTCAAATTCCCTGTGAAACCGATCGACTATCGCTGACCTACGGCCTCGCTTCATTGGACGACTTTTCCGAACATCTTCGTAAGGTTCTTGATTCTGCAATCGAAGAACGTGCTTTAGCGCGCCTGCTGCCGGTTCGAGCAACGGAGAAATACGACGATTTTGTCCCGGATCAATTATTGGATGAAGGCAATGTTTTGTCGCGTTTAAATATAACCGAGGCGAAGGAATGTTGCCAAAGAATGTTGAAGAGTATGCGATCTCGCACAGCGGAATAAATGAGCATTAAATCAATACCGAGTCAGCGAGACATGTTGGATTAAAAGGATTCGATTATTCGTCTCTCTTTCAACCGAATCTCCAACTCAATCCGAGTTCCTTTCCCGGGTTCGCTTAAGATATGGAACTTTCCATGCATATTGCGAATCGCGAACCCCGAGCTGGGTGATTCTCCCGCAGGCGCATCGCTCGAGGCATCCTGTTTTCCATTCACTGCGTAGTGAATGCTCGCGGTAGTCATACCGCAGCTGCTGAACCACGAAACGACGCTCGCATAGTAGCCTTCCATATCGTGAATGACGTGGAATTTATGGCCATTGCCGGTGGTGTAAATTTGCTTCGCAAAGAGGCCGCCAGATCGCAGGACCGTAATCCGCGCTCGCATGAGATGCTCCGGTGCCAATCAGCAGCGCGGCCGCTGTAATAACGGAAGACTTACGAAACAAAGCCGCCGATTTGGGCTGTTTCAGCAAGTGAGTTCGATGATTTTTCATAGTTTTCAGGTTTATTTAGTCGCGCCCTCGGATAAGAACTCATCCACACTGAGAAAAATCCGAGGGTTAATGGACCGAAAGCCTAGGAGAATCGAAAAGCCACGAATATGGCCATTTCCAATGGTTTTGGAGAAAAGATATGCCTCGGATGGCAGTAAACTAATCAATATTGATTACCCGGAGCGCCCGCTCCCCGTCACGATGCCTGGGACGTTCCCTTACCCAAAAACTTCACGACCGCTTCCGTGCGCGTTTGCACATGCAACTTCTCGTAAATGTTGCGCAAATGGCTTCGCACTGTCGCTTCGCTGATCGTCAACAGGTCAGCAATTTTTTTGTCGGTGATATCCCTTGGCTAGGAGATTGAGAATTTCGAGTTCCCTTTTCGAAAGGTCGTTCGCTTCATCGACGGAAGCTTGCCGTTGGAAATGCAACACAACCCTTCGTGCAATGGAACTAGACATGGCCGAACCGCCACGATGCACATCGGAGACCGCTCGTAAGATTTCGGACGGCTCCGATTGTTTAATAAGATAACCACTGGCTCCAGCTTTGAGAGAATTGAAGATCAACTCGTCGTCTTCAAACGAGGTCAACATCACGATCTGCAATTTCGGATTCGCCTCCTTCAATTTGGCCAGGCATTCAATTCCAGACATCTTTGGCAGATTGATGTCCATCAGAACGACGTCAGGCCATTGCTCGGGCATCTCCTTCAGAGCGACCTCCCCGTTGGCAAACGTCTTCAGGCATTGAAACCCGGTGGTGGCATTGAACAAGAAACTAAGCCCCTCACGAATGCGGCTATCATCTTCAACAATGGCAACTTTGATGCACATGGCTCATGCGCGAGCCGTAATCACGGCATTTGCGACATTCGGTATATAATTACCGATAAAATAATTTTCAAAGGGAAGCGACCTTTTGCGAATGCGCGTCAGAGGATCAGCGACTCAAGACGTCGGTAAACTCTTTAAGTTTTGCTAACTTCACTAAGCCGCGAAGCGATCGCTGTGTGGGCCGTTTTAGCTGCTGTCAAGCGCCTCTAATACCCTTTGCGTACTGTAGTCTAATGGAATTTTTTCCTGTTCGAGCCGACTTTTCGACCGTTGCACTTCTGCGAAAGCCTCTGCCTCACAACCTGTAAGATTCTTTGGAACATGACCAGCCTTCTCACCTGGCCCACATAGCGATTGGAAACTTCGCAGAGTTCCCATGCACATCATTACGCTGCGAACGTGTGGATAATGTGCCCGAAGCCGCGCAAGAATATGGAAACCATGTTCGTCGATATCACCCCAATATACAACGTGACAGTCGGCCAGCCATTCGACTTGGTGTAGCAGTTCAGCGGCGTTTCCTTGCCCCCATATCGCCAGCGTTCCGGGCGCTGCCGGCAGACACTCCAAATTCATTAGGTTTTCAGTGATGATAACTTTCAGACTTCTTCCAGGTAAGTTACGAAAGCAATCCAGCGGTAGGCCCATGCGATTCTCGGTGAGGCGCAAATTGACGGTTAATTTCGGATCGAGAGACCGAAATCGAATTGTCGGTTCTAGGGGACGCAAACCGAACTTTGTTTCGAAAGAATTTCCTGTAGGGCACGTGGCTTCCGCGGGCAGTAAAAAGAGCAGCAAACTGGTCAATACTTCTTTGTGCTCTTGAATGAACTTCGTGTGGACTTGAATCGGGAGCTGTCGAATGTAATGACCTGGCTTGGGATTCTTCAGAAAATACTCACATACGCGCAGAATGCCTTCCCAGTCAGCAGCAAAATCGATTACCCATTTGACGCGTGACGTCAGCCATGGTTTCAACTGCGGCAATCGCCTTAACGACTCCTCGATGTTCGTGCGAAATGCAGCAACTTCTAAGGTCTTGTCGAGCGCAGTCAGATACTCGGCCTCCGTGTCGAATCTGACTTGCATCGGGAGTCGTTGTGTTCCCCAGCGCCGAGTATTTATGCTGTCGTATTCAATCTTGTATCCAAAATTGCCGTAAGCTAATTCCTCTATCTCCCGCTTAAGCTTGGCAAAATCATCCGATGGAGATGGTTGACCGAAACGGATAACGACCGGAAAAACGGTTTCTCCGGAAACAATAGATCTGAGAACGTCCTGGTATTTGCGTTCTGCCTTTAGCCTGATTTGACTTGGTGTCAGCACCGCTTAGTTTCGAGCAGCTTCATACTCAGCCCGCGAAGCGCGTTTCAATGTTGACTCGTTGTCGCGCTCCGTCACTAGGTGGTAACTGTGGACATAGTCCTCGACAATCCGAGATTTTGCGTCGAACGGATTAACAATTATGAGCTGGAGATCGAGCTTTTTGAACAGCTCCAAAACTCGTTGTGAAAATGCCTCGTCAGTCTTGCCGAACACTTCATCGACCGCGATGACCCGAAAACAATCCCGATCGTCTCCGTTGCCTGTGAGACCGTATTGAGCCGTAATGGCCGAGCCGAGAATCATGAATGTCAAGAAGCTTTTTTGCCCGCCTGATTTTCCAGAAGAGCCGGCGTAGTATTCCACCTCGCTGTCGTCGTGCTCAGATAGCCGTTTAACACCATAATCCAACCAGTTGCGGACATCCGTAACCCGGTTGGTCCATTCGGGTTCTTTGTCAAAGCGCGTGATGAGCTTTCGTATTTGCTCAAAAATCCGCTTCAACTCAGCCTCGTTCGGTTGAATGCCACTCGATAAACATGAGCGCAGTTCGCCCAAGAATGCTTTGATTTCATCGGATCGCGCAGGGGCAACGATTATGCGCGCGTAGGTCCCTGGGGTAAATTCGATTTTGCGCAAAGAAGCGTTAACGCCATCAATCCGCTCCTTTATGTCTTTTTCATCCTGCTCCAACTTGCTCTTGAATGCGGCCAGACTCAAAATTAATTCTTGGTTCAAGAGTGAAAAAAAGCGTTCTTTGTAGGCAGGCAATTGTTCCTTATCGATTTGTTCGGCCAATTTGACAAAGCCCGGCCCGTATTCGATTCCGGGCCTGAGGTCTTTCGTTTCTTCAGGATATGCGGTCAGGAAGCCCTGCATTTCGGGCAATAAAAAATTCGTTGCCTGAGTGATGATGCTGGTCTGGGCATTGATTTTGTTCTGAATCTTTTTCTCAACGGCCTCCCTGACGTCGGCAATGTTGTCGATACCCAGCTTCTTTTCTTCTTGAACGGCAACAATTCCCTCTATTGCTTCGGCAAACCCATCAGGGGGAGATTTAATAATTTCACGAAGCTTGTTGGCGACTCTCTGATTGTCTTCCCGTTTGATTTTGATACCGCCGATGATCTGGTTAACCGCCGAAATCTTTTTTTCCCGAGTAGTGAGACGCTCTTTTGTTTTTTCCAATTCCTTTTGAAGCTCGCGGATCTTGTCGTTGTTTGCAGTAAGTGATGCTTTTTCGCGATCCAGCCGGTCAATTCTTTCGCGCTCCATCGCTGGGTTAATTGAGGAAAAGTCATTCACTTCTACAATGGCCTCGATCGCTGCGATTTTGCGCTTGGCAGCGGCAACTTGTTCATCGGATTGGCGAAGCTTCGAATCGGTAGTCTTGATCCGTTCCGAAAGACTCTCTACCTCCTCCATCAACGAAGCCAGTTTCGACTGTGTGTTCCAACCCAGCACGTAATGGGAACGATCACTGATGCGAGCGGAATCATCCTTAACGTGCCTATTGCGGTTGCGGATCAACCCCTCGACAGTAAGACCGAAATCAACATCGTTGAGTTGTTGAACGTTTGAGCAACAGATGTGATTGAAGCGCTGGGCAATTTCCGATTGAACCCAGCGGATCAACGGGCTGTCTTCCTTAAAGTCAAGACGAGCTGGCACGCGACGCGGGTCCTGCATAATGTCGAGTTTCGAGGGATGGACTACAGCCGGAACCCTAAGATATACGAGACGCCCTCCAAGATGAGTTTTATTGACGAATGCGGTGACAATGGAGTAGCGGCTCTCGGGGACCAGTAATGATATGCCAAAACCATGAAGCAATCGCTCCATTGCACCGGTCCACTGCTTATATTCGGACTTCACCTCAATGAGTTCACCAGCGAACGGGAGTTGGGACAGGTCTAGACCGGTCCCATCACAAATGGCCTCCCGGATCTCAAGTAGCTGATGCGGGATTAGTACACGAGCATCTCGTACACTTTGTGCTTCTCGGGCGACTTGATCCCGTTGTGTCTCCAAATGCCTTTTGGTCACCGCCACATCGACTCGCTTTTGCTCCTGAGCCGTCAGATTGCTCGACAGCGTTCCTTTTTCGATAAGTAGCTTCTGCCTCAACGCACTAAACTGTTCTTCGGTGTTGATTGCAGTGCTAAGACCAAGAACACCTGCATTGCCTTTGACCTTATTAAGGGCAGCCTGCTTGATGTCGCGCTGTTTGCCAGCATCTTCGATCTCTTTTACGATGTCATTAATTCGCGCTCCAACTTTGTCCGATTCGATAGCGCGAACCAATGAAACCTGCTGTTCGTGGTCGGAATTCTGTTCAGCTTGGAGTTCGGTCAATTCCACGATTCGTTCGCACTGTTCGAATTCCAATCTTTCATCGTTGGCAATACGCAATTTCAATTCCTTGTCTGCATAATAGTAAGGGACGAAGGTCTTGAGAAATTCGAGCCCTTCCCTGGACTTTTCAGCCTCCTCGAGTTTGCTGAAACGTTCTGCAATTGGACGAAGAATCAACAATTGGGCTTCCGCCCGCTCGATGGCGTCCCAGCACCCGCTTAATTGTGAAAAATGAGGTTTCAGGTGTTCGTTGATGAATTTCGGAGTATCGGAAGGCTCCAAGAGATGCCGACGGATGAACGAGTTGAGGTCGTTTACTTCCTTGACTCCGATCACTTGGTTGAACACTTCTAAAGCGCCTTGCCCTTTAATGCCTAGATAACTGCGAAACTTTGTTTCGTAGGCAGTAAACGATCCTCCGACTTCAAAACCATGCAATTGCAATGAACGCTTCACATCACGACCGGAGCCGAGTTGGGTAAGGTGTTCTTTTATGTTCCGATCCTGCCGAGCAATGAGGTAATATTGATCGTAATCGTCGTTCGAAACCCATAGTATCTGAGCCAAAGTTACGTCTGCACCAGTGATTTCATTAGAGAAAACGCCGAGTAGGATCGATTGCTCGCCTTCGGCGCGATGGTATTTAGGAATAGCTGTTGCTGAGTCTTCCTGACTCGAAGAACTGTAGGCACCCCGAATGTAAGTCTTCTTTGTCCTATCGCGCCGCGTCGCTTTCATCTTCTGATCAAGGGACGCGTCGTTAAATGAGAGTTTTCCTGGCGGTACCAATAATGTGCGGAGAGCGTCAGCAGCTGTTGACTTGCCAGCGCCGTTCCCTCCAGAGATTAACGTCCATCGGCAATCCGGCATAAGCCGCTCAATCTTGCCATTGAAAGTGCCCCAATTTAGCATTTCTAGGCGTTTCAACCTGAAGCCCGGGAGAGCAGGCAGACCGTCAGGTCTCTTGATTGGAATTAGCGTCTGCATAAGTCTTCAAGCGGGTTTTAATTTCTTCGAGTTGCTGGGGGCCTAGTTTCGCCTTGATGATCGGCTTGACCTCATAGGTGTCCGGGTCCTCGGATATTTTCTGCAGAAACCCGAGATCAACCAGCTTCTGAATTGCTGAAGATACTCGGTTTGAATCTCGAACTTGATTAGTTGTCTCAGCGAGGAATGCTGAAACTAGGTCTTGGAGCTCTCCCTCCGTCTTCGTAAGCCGGGTTTCATCGGGCGACGATGTATCAAACCGGCAAAATTCCTCCCGCAAACACACTAATAGTAAAGTGGCTTGATATGTAAGTTGGCGACGATGCGTGAGCCGCGGAATGCGATCGATGCCCTCTATTTCAAATTGACGTAGAAATGCGAAGCCTTCCAACTCATCAAACACGAATTCAAGTCCGATTTGCTGGAA
The DNA here is from genome assembly GCA_966112985.1 of uncultured bacterium. GTDB lineage: Bacteria > Verrucomicrobiota > Verrucomicrobiia > Limisphaerales > JACDHS01 > CBHWET01. Next base: position 23,273 of record CBHWET010000024.1, read on the forward strand.
ATAGTGGCTGATCTGATCGCGGTGACTGCGCATCAAATCCCAATCGGTTTGGTCTTTACGATAGATGGGCTCTTTTAAGAGTCGTGTCTTAAGGAAACAAAGCGGGCTGAATTCGATTGAGTTCATTGGCAAAAAAGCACTCGAGGAACGAGCCAGCGCGTTGGTTTGGAGCCGGGAATCGTAATAATTTGCTCCTCTTCCCCCACAAAATGTTTGGGATCTTCCATGGCAAGAATTATGTAACCAAGGACCTCGATCATGCCGTATTTCGGAGGATATCTATCCAGAACGTGCTCCAATGTCTGGGTTTGATTGTCTGCTAAGATTTCTCTCACATTGCGCTTCATTTGTTCAAGGCTGATATGTGCGAGGTTCGAAAACGCTTTTAACTCCTCTTTGCTAATCCGGTTGTCTGCTACTTCAACTAAACCAAGCGCGTTCATCGCGGTAGGGACCTGCCACAAAGGACGGCTCATGGCATTGTAAAATTCGCTGATCTCGTTCTGTTCAAAGATGGGTTCGGTAGGCGGATTGCTTCTCACAGCGATAGCGAGTGCCTGAATTTCTTGGATCAACTCGTGAACTTTTTCGCGGTCAGCAGCGACCCGAGAATCTAAAACACGCCGTAAATTGGTCGCCATCCGCTCGGCCGATGCTAATACCTTTTCGCCTTCGATAAGCAAATGATGGGTCAGATTACGCAACAGCGGTGATGCTTTAAGTTTCTCATGCAGCTGATCCAGCGCAAGAACTCGGTCCATCGCTTGCTGAAACTTTTCGCGTTTGTCACCGGATAAAAGCAAGCCCCAGAATGCGTAAAATGACTGGCCTTGTTCTGATCTGCGGAGATTATCATTGGCATCAAGCATATTGCCCAAAATCGCTCCCTTGGTCGCCCCGGGCTTCGCGTGTTGTTCTGCAATTAACTGAGCAATGTTTTTGAGATTATCTTCGACGAGACGGAAATCTCCGAGTAATTCCCTCGCTGTGGACAGGATCTGCGCAAACCGTTCGTTGATTTGGACGCCTGTGTATGTAGGCGCTACTCCTGATGCGCGGATTTGATCGATTTCCTTTCGGATTTGAGCCTCATCTGCCTCGAGTTGCTTTATCCGTTCATTAACGTCCGTAGTTGTATTTCGCAATAAATCGTCAAGCCCCTTGAAAATGCTGTCCAAGCGTCCTTCCGTTCCCACGAAACCTGCCGTTCCAGCTAATTGCTCCATCCAAAGAAGTGCCTTCTCAGATCCAGACGTTAGTTCGAATACCGGTTCTAAAGAGTCTTCCAAAAAATATCGGCGAAGATATTGATGGGAATCATCGCACCATATCGACAAGTATTGGGTGCTGGCCATCGGGTATTTATCCGGTTCGGCCTCTCGAAGCTCTTCCAAATACGTTTCCAATATTGCGCGGAGCGTTCCCTCAGAAATCATCGGGCGATGCTGCGCTTTGAATGCGCGGAACAGAAATCCGAGCACCATCGCCGCATTATCTCCCCGCAGCAGGTCGATGGCCGGATATGCCATGAATGCTCGAAATTCCTGATAGTTCATCGTTCTTGTTCACCAGCCGGAATAGCATTTATATGACAATTACTAAAGAGTTCCCTTGCCAGTGACTTCAAAAATTCGGCGAAGGCAGTGATCCAGTTGGCGCCCGCCAGAGTAAAGAAACCGGTGCTAATTGACAACCATAGCTTCCGCCACAAGGAGGATTTGATTTGACTTTCAAATCGTAATCAAAGTTTTGACATTCTCGTTTCAGGCCGTGTATCAGTCGATTTATGGGTAGTGAATACGAAGATTTCAAGAATGAGAGAGAAAAGCTCAACGCGGCTAGAAATGCTTTAAAACCAAACAATGAACAGGTCGAGGCGCACGTTCGTGATACGATAGCCACCGCGCGAAAATCACTTCAAAATGACATCGCGTTTTTTGAGGGAAAGCTAAACGAACTGAGAAAACCCAAATAGTTGCCCTGCGGTGGTTCATGCAACCTCGCGAAACTTGAAATTTGAGTTCTTGGGCAAAACAGGGAAAGTCTCGGCATGTGATGGAAGGGGCATCAAATCAGGTAATCTTCCTGCGTGAAGCCGAGAAAGCATTGTCTCACGCCCCCCGGAATTGCGGCGACTGCGGCCAGGCGGTGGCGTGGACGTTTAATGTGCCGGAAATGCCGTCTCACGCCCCCCGGAATTGCGGCGACTGCGGCA
>CBHWET010000025.1:0-24807 GCA_966112985.1 uncultured bacterium
GGAGCATGATCAGATTCTGGATCATTGATAATGGAATCGGAATTTCGCCAGAGAATACGGACAAAGTGTTCCGAATGTTTGAACGATTACATAACATGGCAGATTATCCCGGGACCGGCATTGGCCTCGCTATCGTACGCAAAGGAGTGGAACGAATGAACGGCACAGTGGGAGTGGAATCGCAGCTCGGCAAGGGCAGCCGCTTCTGGATCGAATTGCTACGAGCGTAATCGCTCAAGGTTCTCATTTTAACCACCAAGACACCAAGGCGCCAAGGTTCGCCACACAATTTAAGGGATTTGGTGGGCAGTTCAGATTGTACGTTTTCGGTCTAATGAAGCGCGGGTCAGCGCTCAAGGGGAGGCGCCGCGTTAATTGGCTTTGAATGATTTGCGCCGAAATATTATCGTTTGGTGCCATGGGGCACGAATTGCAAGATCGGATCAGCCTGGAAATTGGACGCCGGACGGCGTTGCGATTGCGGGAAAATCCTTCCTTGATCGAGATCGCTCGGCACAATTTGACCAACTGGTCGCGTCGCAACAGCAATGCCGCTTCTTTGGTGCGTTGCTATTCGGAATGGGAATCCATCATCGCGCAACCGATGGAAACTATTTGCGAAGTCCTTTGTTCTGATACTGAAGAAGGCCGGCGGCTGCGTCAGAATTCTCCTTTTGCCGGGGTCCTTTCGCCTGCTGAAGTCTGGTCTATTAAAGCTGAACTGCGACATTGCCATGCAAAGATCGCAGCTTGAGCACATTATTCGGGCCGCTGCTTCCATCACAGGAGCTGATGCTGTGGTTGTGATTGGCAGCCAGGCGGTACTGGGCCAATTTCCTTCTGCCCCAGCCGAATTGCTCGTCTCTATTGAAGCGGACGTTTTTACTCTGCGCGATCCAGGTGATGCTGACTTGATCGACGGGACAATTGGAGAAGCCTCACCGTTTCATCAAACGTTCGGTTATTACGCACATGGGGTGGCGGAGGACACCGCGATTTTGCCAGCCGGATGGAAAGATCGCCTGGTTATGGTAAAAAATGAAAATACTCACGGTGCCGCCGGTCTTTGTCTTGAAGTTCACGATCTTGCCGTATCTAAACTCGTAGCGGGACGGGAAAAAGATATGGAGTTTGTCGGCGGTTTGCTTCGGCATCGGCTTGCCATGATGAGCGTTATACAGGAGCGGCTCAAACTCACATCGATCGCCGATACACTCCGGCAGCTTTGTGTTCAACGGCTGGCTCGTCTCTCGTAAACCGTCGCCATTGGTGCATGTCACGCTTGTGGCTTTAGGCACGCGGCACAGTTTTGTAAGGGCGTGGAAAAAGAAAACAGAGCCAATCAATGCCAATCGATGAGACCGAGTTGGATGAAGGACTCTTTCTTTGAGATCGGCGCGCCGGGGAGGGGGTCTTTTCCGGGGCCGAGTAACTTGACGGAAATGGTGTTTTCGCCAGCGTGAAACTTTCGGACGGCGGCTGCCGGGATACACCAACCCGCATCGGCATTCGGCAAATTGTAACGGACTACTTTGACCGGTTCGCCGTTGATCGAGACGTCGTAGGCTCCGCTCCACTTTGCTTTCAGATAAGGCTCGAACAGGTTGGTGAGTTGTTGAGCCGAGAGGACGAAGGTCATCGTGCCTACGGTGGTGCCTCTGTCTGCGTCGTGTTTCAATGGCACCGTTTGTTGCGGGATCACATCAACAACACGCTTTTTCCAGTGTGCACGGTTGCGAGCTTTTAAGCCAAAACGCGCGGCGTCGTACTGGGGATTTCCAAACACTGCTTCAGGCTCTTTTGGGATTACATTGACCCAATTGCCGAACGGATCGGCGACGAACCGCCACTTCATCAGGCATCCGTGCTCGAATCTGACCGGCTGCTGGATGGCCTGATCGAACGGTAAATCTTCCCAGTTCATAAAAGCACCGATCATGCTGCTGCCGAACAGAGAGTAGCTGCCGGTTCCGGTGCTGCTCCAGGCGGAGGCGGGGCGAAAGCCGTTCAGACATTCTTCCATCGCAGCAAGCACTTCGTCGTGACGATAATCAGTCAGCATCCGGCAATGGGCCAATGTTTCGCCGTAATTCCTCGCAATCGCCGGATCGCCGTGAAGTTCCTTTTGATGTGCGATCAAATGATCAATGCAGGTATTCAGGATTGGCTCAGGAAAATTTTCCATTCCCACATAACCGCAGATGCGCGCGATGATCTTGAAGCCACTGGATGGCTCATACGTATTCCATGGAAAATTTTTCAACGGCTCGGGCCGCCACATTCCGGTCTCCCGGCTGTATTTTCTCAAAAGCGCTCCCATGCCGGCTTCGACTTGCGGAATTTTTTCGAGGTTTCCTTCATCGAGAGAGCGCGCTGCCTCGACGGGAAACGCACCGGCGGGGCTGGTGGCCCATTGGGGAAGCCATTTCCAAAGTTCGTCGAAGGTATCGGCGCCCGAATCGGCCCGTGCGGCGACGTTAACCGGCTGCGGTAATTCGGCGCCGAGCATCTTCAGGATCGAGACGATATACTTGGTATTGATTTTCTCGGGCGCGTAATCATTTCGATTTCCCGGCGTATGGCGTTTGACTTCTGGATGCTGCGGGTCCTGATAAAGCGGGTTGTAAAGCTGTCCCGTGACGCGGTTCTGCCAGCTTTGCCAGAACTTGATGGCCTGCTCGCGGTTTTCCTTCGAATAACCTGGGAGTGTTGAGAGATCGCCAAAATTCAGGAGAGAGCCCCAGACCGCTTCGGTTTCCTGTTCATCGGTATCGCGGGCGGCGCCTCGTGCGAGGAACCAAATGCCGGTTTGTTCAAACGATTTCTTCGCGGCGGCGGCAATTTGATCCCGGTAGGCGTTGCGATTTGCTTTCAGCCATGCCGGCATGGTGGATCGATTCGTTCGCCGCGCTTCTTCGACTCGTTGCCGTGCGTGTTCGCGAATCATCCGCTCGCTCGCATCGCTGGGATTTGTTGCAAACAGAACAACGGGACACAAGAGAATCACGAGCGTCGCCCACTCGACGATCCGTCGAGGCGTAACGATCGTCGACCGGTGGAGGTGGGTGGTGGCGCTCATGTTGATGGGATGTGTGACGTTTTTTATCAGCGATGTAGTGGCCGAAACTCGAGAAAAAAGACGTTTCTCTGCGTATGGGGTTTTTATTCGGCCCTGATTCGCAGGGGTTTAGCTCAAAAACCACACGGCTTAAGGTTACAAGACACAAAGTGTAAGCAGGCCGACGGCGGGAATGTCGAGGCGCCGATCGATCTGGCAGAATCTTTGTCACTTTTTGGATGCGGTGACTACTGGACTGTTGGAATATGAAAACAGTGATGCCGCCCACGCAAGATGCAGTCCTTGTCGCTGACTGTCTCCAAGGCAATCGCGAAGCATTCGGAGTGCTCGTCGAACAGTATCAATCTCTGATTTGCACATTGATTTACTGCCGCTGCGGCAGTGTGGCTCAAAGTGAAGATCTTGCGCAGGAGACATTTCTTGCGGCGTGGAAATCTTTGCCTTCTTTGAAGGAACCAACGCAATTCAAGGCGTGGCTCTGCCAGATCGCTCGCAACATCTCCGCCGACGCCGCCCGACAGCAGGAACGGAAAGCGCATGGGAACAGCGTGTCGATCGAGGTTGCCCCCGAGCTCATCGATGACAGGCCGTCGCCGGCAGCGCAAGCAATCCGGCGCGAGGATGAGAGTCTCGTGTGGCGGACGCTCGAGCAGTTGCCGGAGAATTACCGGTTGCCACTGGTTTTATTTCATCGCGAAGAACAATCGGTCGCCCAAGTTGCTGCAGTATTGGATCTTTCGGAAGATGTCGTGCGTCAACGGTTGAGTCGAGGACGCGAAATGTTGCGGGAAGGGGTGAACGATGCGATTGAAGGGGTTCTTGGCCGGACGAAACCGGGGAAAAAATTTACCGCGGCGGTGATGGTCGCGATTGGCGCTGTGGGAACATCGACGGCAAAGGCGGCGGGCGCGGGAATTGTCGCCGCAAGCAATACGATTGCTGCGGCGAAAGCGGCATCCGGCGCAGGCACGTTGATCGGACTCGGTGTCGTTCCGTTGATCGGTGATTGGGTGCTATGGCGACTGCTGCCAACGAAAGCGCGCTCGGCGGATGAACGAGCGATTCTGAACAAGTGCGTGATGGTGATTACGTTGAGCGATGTTCTTTTCACGCTTTGGATGTTCATAGCGATTCATTTGGCGCCGCATTTCAGTCAGATGACAGTCATCGCCACCGTAATTGGGTCGGCAGTTGGATTTTTGGTTCTGCGCTGGTTGCAAATCTACGTGGCCTTTCGCAAAACCGGCTGGATCGGCGGCGGGCGGAAAGCGTGGAAAGGTTATGCACCCGGCTGGCAGGTGCGTTGTCCGGCGTGCGGGCTCACAGTGGATGCCGGCGCCGCGGGATTGGTTCGAATTGGAGCGGTCGGAACAACACGGCGTCTCGGACCGTGCGGCCGCTGTGAACGATGGCGTTGGCTGATTGTTGAGCGCGCTTCCACCTAACCACCAAGGCACAAAACACCAAGGCGGATTGAGGTTTAAGTCTCTGGGTTGGGGTTTGAAATTGCGGAAGTCCCCGCTGCTCTGATTTCAATGCGGAATGGTTCTCGGTTTTTCGTGGCCAGACATCTTCTCGAAAAATTTCTGCAAAATTTTTGTTAAATCTTTGCAAAAAATTCCGCGCTACGTCGTCATACCTATTAATGCACCCGTTTCGGTGCGCGGGCGACTGTCTCGCCCCATGAGAAACGCAAAGAAACGGCAGTGAAACAAAAAACATCGCAGGAGGAACTAGAGTGAAAATTAATAAATGGACCGGAAGGCCTCGTCGTGGAGCCCGTAACCCATATGAAAAACCTCAATCAATTCGAACAGGCATATTACGCCGTTCGAAACCTTCGGCCATTAATTGTTCGGGGAGAGCAGAATCCTAAGATTCTGGCCGATTTTGAGCGATCATATGAAATCATTTGGATTTCGATCGTTCAGCGGCTCAGAAGCTTAGTGCGATGTAACTGTGACGCCGGGTCATGCCGGTGTCCGGAACCAAAGAATGTCGATGACCTGGCAGGTCTGGTCGGGCAACGCCTTGAAAAGCATTTTGCTTCCCGGGCTGAAGCTCCTCAGCCGCTGCCATTCATGCTTGTACTTTGCCGATCGGTGTTCCTGGACGAACTTAAAAAGTTCAAACGCAAGAAACGTGGCACTGATCTGCTGGTATATGATGCGGACAATGAGACCGAGGGAGTCTCGGCAATTGACCGTTCGTACTTCCAGCGCTGGCAGATGGAACAGAACCCGCGTGCAGATATTGCTCAGGAAATTCCGGCAATACTGGACAGCCTTATCGCCAGTGGCGAACTGCAATCGCACCGTGCGGAGATTTTCCTGGACTATCACGTCGGTGGAAAACGGCTGAAGGAATTGGCGGAATTGCACGCCACGGATCCGAGCACGATTTCGCGATGGAACGAGGCGACGGGAAAGCTGTTGCGTACCAAGCTGCAGGGACTCGACTAGATGGTGATAGTTGAATGAAGACACAACGCGATCGGGCATTGAATAAATGCGTTACCGAAGACGATCTTTTGTTTTTGGCACACGCAGAAAATTCCTTTACCCCGAAAGGACGTCGACTGCACGCGCACGTTATTCAATGCGCTCACTGCAGAAAGCGGCAAGCGCATTTGAAGACGCGCTTCAAAGCGTTCATGAAACCGGTTTGGCAGAAAATTGCCGCTGAGCAACGTATCTATAGGCGCGTGGCAGCCGAGAGTTTTGCGTCGACGGAATAGACGACTCGTCGGCGATACGCGGTGGGTCGCCCCGCGCAAATTTTTTCGGCTGTTGTCGTTTATTCCGGGTGGAGACACTTCTATGAATATTCCACCCTCGAAAATCGAAGCGTTAATTCAACTCGCCTGGGACGCAGAATTCATCCATATCGCATCCTCCGGAGATGGACGTCACTACGTATCGATTTATCCCTCGGATAAAGATTTTGCGAAAAGGATTAAATTGCTGGGATTCGATGAACCGAACAAGGCCATCCGAAAGGCGCTCGTGTGGCAGGAACTCTGGCGCAATATTCCCGAACAGGATTGATGGCACGAATTTGTCGCACCCGCGTGTTTGAGGGGCCAACTTTAGTGTTTGGAAGTTCACCACCAAGCTGGGTTTTCAGGTTCTTCTCTGCAGGGTGCTGTCATCTGGTGCGTCGCGGTTTCGAAAGATAGGCCCGCCCCGTTGACACAATCCCACAGGGTGGGTAGAACCGATGGACCTTCAAAGGGTTTTGACGGCTGGCGAATATGAATAAAAACCTTCTGCGATTTGTTGGCGCTGTGGCGGCGCTGCTCAACTTCACTTCTTCTGCGGCTATACGCTACGTTGACGTTGCCAATACTACTTCGTCCGCTCCGTATACAAACTGGATTACTGCAGCGACGAACATCCAGGACGCGATCGACGCGGCTGATCCCGGCGATCAAATCCTCGTGACGAATGGCGTTTATCAAACGGGTGGACTTGCGGTGAACAGCGCGCTCACGAACCGTGTCGCCATTAACAAAGTGTTGACCGTGCAAAGCGTGAACGGGCCGGGCGTTACGGTGATTCAAGGCTATCAGCTTCCTGGGACAACGAATGGCGACGAAGCGGTGCGCTGTGTGTATCTGGCGAGCGGTGCGACGCTTTCCGGTTTTACGCTAATGCAGGGCGCGACGCTCTACAGCGGTGATGGGATTGCAGAACAATCCGGCGGCGGGATTTTTGCCGAAGACACCAATGCGATCATTTCGAACTGCATCATCGTCAGCAATGTCGCCTACAATGGCGGCGGCGGAGCCTATGGCGGCACCTATCTGAATTGTGTTTTCACGGATAATTTTGCGCAGGGAAATGGCGGCGGCATCAGTTCCGGAGTGCTGAACAATTGCACGTTGACGCGCAATCACGTCATCGGCAACGGCGGTGGCGCGGATTCCTGCACGGCGAGCAATTCTGTTTTCACCGGCAATCTGGCCTACCATCCGCCACCACTTTGGCAGGGCGGTGGCGGTGGCGGAGCGAATAACTGCAAGCTCTATCAATGCAGTATCACCAGCAACACCGGATACGGCGGCGGTGGTGTGCGTTCCAGTACGCTGACAGGATGCCTGATCGCGAGTAATTCAGTTTCGGGACAGTATTGCGGCGGTGGCGGTATCGAGAGTTGCGTTGCCACGAGTTGCACCATTACAGGCAATCAATCGGCAGAGGTTGGCGGCGGTGTGGATTATTCCGCGTTGACCAATTGTATCATTGCCAATAATCGAGCGGGAACGCGCGGGGGCGGCTATTGGTCCGGGTTTGGTGCGCGCACGTTGAATAACTGTCTCGTCATCGGCAATACCGCGGGCAACCAAGGAGGTGGTGTATACGATGCGAGTCTTTACAATTGCACTGTAGTCAATAACTCGGCGGCTGAAGGCGGCGGCGGTTACGATTCCAGTTTCTACAATTCGGTCGTTTATCAAAACGACGCGGCTTACAACGAAAATCATATTTACGGCTATTTCGAGAATTCCTGCACGACGCCCCTTCCTGTCTACGGGGCTAACAATGTCAACGTCGATCCGCAACTCGCCGACTCCTTTCACCTGAGTGCGGCGTCGCCGTGCCGTGGTTTGGGTAATCCCATCTATGCGCTGGTGACTGATTTAGACGGCGAGGCATGGAGCAGCCTGCCGGATATCGGTTGCGATCAATTTCATGCTGGTGCGATCACCGGTGCATTGAATGTCGCGATCGACGCTCGATACACAAACGTCGCCGTGGGTTTTGCAATTCCGCTGACGGCATTGATCACCGGACATGCTGCGTCGAACCGTTGGGATTTCGGCGATGGAGTGCAAGTGACGAATCAGCCGTTCACGTTTCACCGCTGGCAAACGCCCGGTGATTACACCGTGACGCTCACTGTTTACAATGAAACCAGCCCTGCCGGTGTGAGCGCGACGATGCCGGTGCATATCGTGGCTGCACCGGTGCATTATGTTTCGTTGGCCAGTGTCAATCCGGTTGCTCCCTTCACCTCATGGGCTGCTGCAGCGACGAACATTCAGGATGCCATCGATGCGGCGTCGATTCCTGGATCAGTGGTTTTGGTTTCCAACGGTGTTTACAATGTTGGCGGCAGAATTGCCTTCGGCATTTTGACGAACCGCGTGGCTGTGACGGCCACGCCGGTAAACATCCGCAGCGTCAATGGCGCCTCGGCAACGACGATCCAGGGCAATCCAGTGATCGGTAATGCGGCGGTGCGTTGTTTATGGTTGACCAATGGCAGCGCGCTTCAGGGCTTCACGATTACGCAAGGTGCAACACGCGATTGGCACGGCGATGAACCGCGGGAGATCAGCGGCGGCGGTGTGTGGTGCCAATCCATCAACGTGATGATTTCAGACTGTACGTTTGTCAGTAATTCTGCTTCGTGGGACGGCGGCGGACTGGTGGGTGGAACGGTAAGCAATTGTAACTTCATCGCGAATTTTGCAGGCGACGGTGGCGGTGGTGCAGCGGGCGGAATTCTGACGTCGTGTGTTTTTACCAACAACAGTGCGGATGGCGGCGGTGGTGTTTGGGGAAGTGAAGTCTCCAACAGTTTCTTTCTGGGCAATAACGGGGGAAATTATGGCGGTGGTGCCGATGAAAGCGAGTTGCGCAACTGCGTGTTGATTGGCAACAACAATACCGGTGTTGCCGACTGCGTGCTCCACAACTGCTCGGTGCTTGCGAATAATGGAATCGGCGTCAAAGGACAGAGCAAAGCGGACAATTGCCTGGTCTTCTTTAACTACGACGGCAACGGGAGCGTTGTGAATTATTCCGGCGCCAGCATTCTCAAATACTGTTGCACGACTCCTTTGCCTGCCGGTGGAGTAGGGAACATCTCGGTCGATCCACAATTAAGCGACTGGTTTCATCTGAGCGCGAGTTCTCCCTGTCGCGGTGCGGGCAATCCGTCATTCGCCAGTGGAACGGACATCGATGGTCAGCCATGGATTAATCCGCCTTCAATCGGCGCAGACGAATATTATTCGGGCGCGGTTGGCTCATTGAGTGTCGCGGTGACGGCTGCGTTCACCAATGTTGCTGTGAACTTCGCAGACAATTTCACCGTTAAGATTATTGGTCACGCCAGTTCCAATCGTTGGGATTTTGGCGATGGAACGTTCGCAATGAACCAACTCAGTGTCTCCCACGCATGGACTACGCCGGGAGATTATGTCGTCACTTTAACCGCCTACAATGATGACAATGCGGGCGGCATTTCGGCGAGCGCCGCCGTTCACGTCATCGTGAGCCAACATTACGTCGCGGCTGGCAATGTGAATCCAAGCGCGCCGTATAGTTCCTGGACAACGGCAGCCACAAACATTCAGGACGCGATCAATGCGGCTGCGCCCGGCGGAAAGATTTACGTCAGCAATGGAGTGTATCAAGTCGGCGGTGCGGTCGGTGGCGGGACTTCGAACCGCGTGGCCGCAACCATTCCGCTGACAATCCAAAGTATCAATGGTCCGGCTTCGACATTCATCGATGGTATGGCAGCGGCGCGCGGCGTGTACCTGACGAACGGCGCGGCGCTGTTCGGTTTCACAGTGACCAACGGCAACGCTGGAGGAGTTGTAGGCCAATCGTTACTCGCGGTCGTTTCCAATTGTGTGATGGTCGGAAATGCTGGTGGCGGCGCGGCGCAATGCACGGTTTACGATTCTAAATTATCGGCTAACTCGGCGTATTCGGGCGGCGGCGCTTCCGGCTGTGCACTCAGCAACTGTCTTTTGACGGGCAACATCGCGTTCGGTGAGTACGGCGGGGGCGGCGGTGCGGCAGACTGCACGCTGAACAACTGCATCGTCAGCAACAATATCGCGAATGGCGGACAAGGAGGCGGAGGCGGTTTGTCTGGGGGCGTGGCAAACAATTGCGTTATCGTCGGCAATTCCGGACGTTACGCCGGCGGTGTGAATGCCAGCACGCTGAACAACTGCACGATCATCAGCAACTCAGCCGCAGGGGCACCCTGGTCCTGGGGCGGCGGTACGGGAAATTGTGGCGTTGGGAATTCTGCGCCGAATAACTGCATTGTTTATTACAACACGCCGTCGGATATCGATTATCCGCACACGGCGAATTATTGCTGCACAACGGCGGGCGTCAGTGGACCGGGGAATCTCACCAACGAGCCGGTCTTTGTCGATCTGGTGAACGGGAATTTCCATCTCCAGTCCAACTCGCCGTGCATCAACGCGGGAAATAATTCCTTCGCGACATTCATAACAGACCTCGACGGCAATGCGCGCGTCATTGGCGGCACAGTCGACATCGGCGCTTACGAAAATCAGTCACCGGCGTTGCTTTCGTTTTATAACTGGCTGCTGGCCGATGGTCTGTCGACGTACTCTGGAGATGCGAATCTCGACAGCGACGGCGACGGCATGAGCAATTGGCAGGAGTGGCGCGCTGGAACAAATCCAACGAACAGTTTGTCGTTATTGAAACTGCTCAGTGTGACGAAGACGAACCCGGTGGCTGCGGCGGTCGTTGAATGGCAGAGCAGCGGTGGAATTCAATACTACGTTCAACGCAGTACTAATCTCGGGTCAGGTTTCGTGACCATTCAAACCAACCTTATCGGCAACGCTGGGTTAACCAGTTTTGTCGATGTCGGCGCGACGAACCAAACGGCATCTTTTTATCGCGTCGGTGTCCAATGACGTTAAACCGGTTGAATGCTGGAATCAGTTGCCGTGAGTAGACCTGTTTAATCCGGCTCATTGTTCGAATCAACCGTTATGGCGTCGCGATTTGGACTGTTGTCATCGATGGGTTTGTTTACGATGGCGGCGCGCCCATGAAAAAACTTCTGAGCTGGTTTTTCATTGCTTCGTTGTACGTAAATGCCCGTTGCGAAACAACAAGTCGCGTGGAGCCGATCACGACGGATTGGCATGCCCCCGACTCCTTACGACGACTGCGTGTAAGCAGTGTGTCCGCTTCTACCACGCTCGATCCTTCGACTGGCAATTACATTCCTGCAAAATTATTTGATCGCGATCGCCATTCGAAATGGGTGGCATCGGAAGCACCGTCGACGCAAGCACCGCAATGGGCGGAGTTGAAGTTTTCGCGGGAGCAACAGGTTTCGGCCGTGGCGGTGTTCGGAGAGAGGATTGGTAACGACGGGATTGTCGACGCTCAGATCAGGATTGCGACAGCTGACGGCAAATGGATGACCATCGCCGCTGTTACGAATGCTGTTTCGGGAGCCTGGTTGGCGAGCTTTCCGGCAACTAACACGACAGGCATTCAACTTTTCATCACGCGTTCGAGCGGGCCAAGCCCTCACACGGATGTGTATGAAGTGGAGATTTATGGACCTCAACTCCCTGCTGCTGAACTTGAGCAAGCCACTGCGGAGCGGCTCGCCATGGTCCATCAGTTACGTAGCAAGCGTGACCCGCAACAAAAGGCTGCCATTAAATCAGCGTGGTTGAACAGTGCGCCGGATGAAGCGCGTGAATTGGACGTGCAGTTGGAGAAGTGCGACGAAAAATTTAAACAGTGGAAGACGTTGTCGCTTACCGATCGACACGTGTTGGTCGAAGAAGCCGACGCGTTATATGATCGAATTGCCGCTTCACAGAGCGTTGCTGCGGCGAGAGAGCGTCTGTTTCAAAGTCGATTGAAGATGTTGCAATCGGCGCGCGATGTTTTTAGCCGGAGCGCCGACGCGACGCGGGACGAACGCGCCGATGGGAAACTTGAAGTCGCTAACCGTCATGTTCTGTTGTGGTGCGCTGAAGACGGCACGAAGTGGACTGCAATCTGGAACGGCGCAGCGGACGCTGCTGTGTTCAATGCCGGCTTCGATCTCGAGGCGGATGGAAAACATTTCGCGCCGACCAGTGTGCGTAGCGACGTGAAAGAGTTCAGCGATGCGTCCGGACGCGGTAAAGAAATTGTGCAGCAATGGGGCGATGTCGTTGAAGTTACGCGGCGGATTCGGATTTATGACAGCGGCGCGGTAACGCTCTCAGGAGAGATCAAGAATTCCTCTTCGCGTCCGATCGGCCTCGGTTCCGTTCATCCGTTGATTGTTGCCCAAGGAAACGGAGGAGGCTTTCTGAACGGGGACGTTTCGCATGTGCCGGCGGCGGTTTATCTCGTTGGCGCTTCAGAATGGCAATGCACTCCAGGGCGCAAATGCGATTGGAACACGAAAGTCGCCCAGAGCTATGCGAGTACCCAGGTGCTGCACCTCGCCAACACTGAAACGCGTCGTGGTTTGACGGCTGCGTTTTTGACCGCATTTACCGCACGACCTGATTTGAGTGCGGAATTTCGCACAGGTGAAGGCGGGGCGTCGCTCTCGGCGCATCAGAATTTTCTCGGTCGCCAGCTCAAGGCGGGTGAAACGCTGGCGTTTGATCCAGTGTACCTCTGTGCGAATGACGATGCCTATGCAGGGCTTGAGCAGTACGCCGATATGGCTGCACGTTTTGCTGAGACGCCCGTGCGACGTGGTGCAACGGCGCTCTGGTGCAGCTGGTACGGACATAGGATGGATGTCGATGAAAACCTCGTTCTCACCAACGCCGCGGTCGCCGCGAAGTATTTCATGCCGCTTGGGTTTGAGATTATGCAGCTCGATCATGGTTGGCAGGCGGGGGATATCACCGGCGATTGGATTCCCGACACAAACAGTTTTCCTCACGGGTTCAAATGGCTTTCGCAACAGTTGCAGTCCCGTTACGGAATGAAACTCGGTCTATGGATTGCACCTACCGATGTTGCTGAGACGACTGAAACATTCCGGCGAAATCCAGATTGGATGTTGAAGGATAGTCAGGGAAAACCGTTGGTGAACTGGCGTTGGTACTGGAAACCGAATCCCAACTGTTACGAACTGGACGCGTCGAATCCGAACGCAGCGCGTTGGATGGAAGATGTTTTCGCGCGGCTGACGGCCGAGGGGGTCAGTTACTACAAAATTGATTTTATTGCCGCATCCGGTGGCGAGCAGTTTGTGCAGCAGGACCCGGCAGTGACTCGCGGTTGGTCAGTATTGCGGCAGGCGATGGAAAGCGTTCGACGCGGCGCGGGAACGAATGCATGGATCCGGTATTGTCAGCCACCGCCTCTTCTTTCCGCCGGGTTAGCCGACTCTGCTTACGGTGGGGATGACACGCTCGACGCGGGATTGAACGGCGACATTCACGTCCTTCGCAGCAATGCGCGTTCACTGGCGGCAAGTTCGTGGCTGAATGACCGCCTTTACCATCGTGAAGTTTGTGACATGAGCGTGCGTATGCAGGCCGACATTGAAGAAGTGCGAATGCGCCTGGCTTTGATGACACTCGCCGATTGCAGCATTTCATTTAGCGACGAATTGCAATATCTGCCGTCATCCCGAATTCGGATGATGCAGGCGTGTTTGCCGCCGGGAAATCCGCCCATGAAAGCGCTGGACCTCTTTGAGCGAACGATTCCTTCGATCTGGGCGATTCATTGTCAGACTGACGGAGACGAATGGGATGTTGTCGGTCTGTTTAATTTTGAGAATACCGCCGAAACGCGGACGATTGATTTTGGCCGCTTGAACCTGCCATCCGATGCCGACGTCGTTGCGTTTGAATTTTGGGAACAGAAATTCGGCATTCATCGAACGAACTTGACGGTAACATTACCGCCGCAGACGAGCCGCATCTTCGCATTGAGACGTGTGTCGGGGCGTCCGCAGGTTGTCGGGACGGATTTGCATTTGCTCCAGGGTCAGCACGAATTGAAACACGTCGCGTGGAACAACAACAAACGACAACTCTCAGGCGAATGCGAACGCGCTGCTGGGATCGAAGGGAGAGTTTTCATCCACGTGCCAATTGGTTACACGCCGCACTTCGAGTTTCCATTGAATGAGAAGTCGGCTCGCCTTACTCACATCGGCGGGACCCTTTGGGCTTACGAATTTAACTTCGTGACAGCACAGACATCATGGAACGTCCCCTTTGATCAGAAGTGAGGTTCTCATTTCACCACCAAGGCGCGAAGGCACAAAGAGGTTCGCGAAGATTACGTAAGTCCGCCTTTGTTACTGTATACGTGATGAGGGCGTTTGCGTGGGGCCAGGTTGGAGTTAGCTATCACGATTGTCTAAATTTGAACGTGCTAAAATTGCAGCGTTCTTTACTATTGTGTCCTTATCGATGAAAGCGTCCCCAAACTCTCTCCAACTCCTGTTGCTCTGCTGCTTGTGCTTCACGGTCCGAGCCGAAAACGTTGTCCAATCCTGGGCGCGGCATTACAGCTTCCTCGGTGAAGCGAGTTTTACTGCGGTCAAAGCTGTTTCCGATCCGTCAGGAAACGTTGTCGTGGCGGGACTGTTCAATGACAACACGACAAGTCCCGATATTCTTCTGATGAAATTCTCGTCGGGTGGCGTGCCGATATGGACAAATCGGCATTACACGGGAAGTGCGGCTGGTTCGGCCGTGGCAAGTCTCGGAATGGATGCAAACGGAGATGTTGCCGTCATTGGATATGTGCCGGACGGCGGCGCCTCCGACATGATCACGATCAAATATTCGGCGGCCGGTGTGCCTTTGTGGACAAATACGGCAGGCACGTCTTTCCAGATCGATAGAGGGCTTGATGTGGTTTTTGATGGATCAGGAGCCGTATTCGCCTGTGGTATTCTTCAAACAGCCGGCGACGTTATTACCTCGATCAAGTATTCGGCGACAGGCTTGCCGCTGTGGACAAATCAATACGGCGGAGCGGTCGTCTGGGACGTGCGTGAAGGGGCGGCAGCCGTCGATGCCAATAATAACCTGTTCGTCACTTGTGGTGCTGCTTCGCTGACGAACACGGTTCATGATTTCGTGACTATTAAGTATTCTCCACAAGGTTTGGCACTCTGGACAAACCGCTACGATGGGCCCGCTTTTGGAACTGATGACGCGAACAAGATTGGGGTCGATGGTGACGGAAACATCTTTGTCGCTGGAAAATCGTTTAGCGGCTCAAGCGGGTACGATTATGCCATTATCAAATACTCAAATGATGGCGTACCTTTGTGGACGAACCGGTACGACGGCGTTGCTGCGACAAATGATTTTGTGTCGGATCTTGCAGTTGCCAGCAACGGTAATGTGTATGTCACTGGGAAGTCCGCGACCGGGGCCAGCCGAAGTGATTATGTGACAGTGGCGTATTCATCGAGCGGCGTTTGTTTGTGGACAAATCGTTTTGATGGAACAGATCAATGGGACGACGGAGCAAATGACCTGGCACTTGATCGCAATGGCAACATTATCGTAACAGGCTACTCCTATAACCAATCGACACTAACCAACTCGGAATCGGTCACATTGAGTTATTCCCCCCTCGGCGCGGCGCTCTGGACGAATCGCTGGAATATTGGCCCGGCAAAAAATTCTTCCGGCGTAAGCGTCACGGCGGATGGAATCGGCGATGTGTTTGTGCTGAATTCACCAGGTCTCAACCTGGTGAAATATTTTGATAACGGGCAGCCACAATTGACGAATGTTTACAACGCGCCGTTGTATTTCGGTGCAGCGGCAAATGCGATAGCGGTGGATGCTGCCGCGAACGTGTTCGTGACGGGAACGTCGTCCGCAGGGGCGGGTTTCGATTTTGCCACAATTGCTTACTCTGCCACAGGTATTGCTTTGTGGACCAACCGATATGATGGGCCGGGGCATCGCACCGATGCCGCCAACGCTGTCGTCGTCGATAAAAACGGCAGTATCATTGTCACAGGGTACGGTGGCGGGACGGACACGACGAACGAGTACACAACGATCAAGTACTCTGCGGCGGGGAGCGCATTGTGGACGAACCGGTATTCCGGATCAGCGAAAACAACAAACATTGCGGTTGCTGTTTCCGTTGATTCAAACGCAAACATATTCGTAACGGGTTATTCGTACAATAGCACGGCTGCTGGTTCTGCTGATTATGCCACGATTGCCTATTCAGCTGCAGGGGTCGCGCTCTGGACAAATCGGTATAACGGCACCGGAAACAGCATCGATATTCCTGCTGCGATGGCGTTGGACGGCAGTGGAAATGTTTTAGTGACTGGTTATTCGTATAGCAGCAGCTCCAGCAATTCTGCGGATTATTTGACGATCAAGTATTCTGGAGCCGGAGTTCCGCTGTGGACAAACCGATACAATGGCCCCGGCAACAATCTTGATGAAGCGAAGGCTCTTGCTGTAGACGACGCCGGCAATGTTTTCGTAACCGGCCATTCCTACAGCAGCACGACGTCTTCATCGGCGGATTATGCAACGATCAAATATGCTAGTTCAGGTGTGCCGCTCTGGACGAATCGTTATACCTTCAGTGGAAGCTCTGTTGATCAGGCCACGGGCATAGCCGTTAACTCTGGTGGAACGACATATGTCACCGGAGTTTCATCGGGTGATTATCTTACGATCGCGTATTCAGGAGCAGGAACCCCGCTTTGGACCAATCGGTTCAAGCCATCGAGTAGCACTGATCAACCAACGGCAATCCTTCTCGATACTTCGGGAAACATTTTTGTCACCGGATATTCAACGCAATCCGATTCCTATAATTCCATTGAAGTCACCTACGATTACCTGACGGTGAAGTACTCTCCGAATGGCGCAATATTATGGACCAATCGATGTGATGGCGCCGCGAGGTCAGACGACAAACCAGCCAAGTCCGGCATGGTTCTCGATCCCGACGGAGCAGTCTACGTGACCGGCGCCTCCGATCTCAGTCGCAATTCAACGCTGATATTGAATGAATATCTGACGATCAAGCTGGTGTCGCCGCCCGAAGTGAGCCTCCAACCGCTGAACCAAACGAATACCGCGGGAAATGCGATAATATTTATCACTGCAGCAAACGGCAGCGCACCGCTCGGTTATCAATGGTATTTCAACGGAGTACCTTTAGCTGACGGGCAAAACATCGCGGGCGCGACATCGAATCTATTGTCGATTTCCAGTATTTCGACGCAGAATGCCGGTAGTTACGCGATTGTCGTGACCAATGCTTTTGGCACGGTTACAAGCACCTCTGCAGTATTGACGGTGCTTGTGCCCGCTCCGATTCTGCTTGGTGGAGCGACCCTCATCAGCAACGTGTTGACGTATAGCTTTACCAACACGCCCGGTGTGACTTTTACCGTTATTGGCACCACGAATTTGGACACGCCGTTAGTCAATTGGACCGTGATTGGGCCGGCCGTGGAGACTTCTCCTGGTCAATTCATGTTCAGCAATAGTATTACGAACAAGCGCCAACAATTTTATGGTATCCGTTCACCTTAGCGGGCCGGACCGCAAAACATTGAATCCTAATTCCCCGTAATCGTTCCTTCATGACTGATCGGAACGAACACGCCGCCGCCGACGTATTGTAATTCGATCGCGGCGTACGCAGCGCCAGACAAGTAGCCGGTCGGTCCGGGTGTTGTTGTTTGGGCTGTGTAGGTGTCGTAAACGTAAATATAATCGTTATTGGCTACGGCATACGCTCGAGAGCCGTCGGTAGAACAGGCCACGCCGCGCCACAACAGATTTGGACCGCGCAGCTTCCATGTGGCTCCGGTATCGGTGGATACCAACAACTGTGAAGTGCCGAACGTAGGTGCTGCGATCATGAAGTTTGCGTACATCTGCATCCCGGCAGAACCCCACGGCCGATAGCCGGCCGTCGTCGGTGTCCAGCTGGTCGCAGAATCCGCCGAGATATAAATGGGGCCGTTGTAGACCGCGGCGATGGCTACGCTCGCATCTGCATTACAGCTGATCGCCGCCCAACTGCGGGCTGAATCATGTCCCAACCAATTAGTGCCGTAGTCACTCGATCTATAGATCTGTGTTCCGCTGCCTGCTGCCAGCATCCTGGAGCCGTCCTGCGATATGGCAACGCTCGTCCATGATGAAGGGAAAATACGCGACGACCAATTCGTGCCGCCATTGACTGATGTGAGCACGGACCCGCCGTTGACGGCGGCAACGACCTTCATCCCGTCTGCGGAACACGCAATCCAGACCCAGGTCCGGTTCGAGTCACGCGCGGTCCAGTTTGTTCCGCCGTCGGTCGAACAATACATCTGTCCGCCATCGACGGCGGCGAACAGTCTGGAACCATCAGACGAACAAGCGACGGCGTTCCACGTGAGATTACTGTGAGCGGCTGTCCACGTGGCGCCGCCATCACTCGAGATCATCAAGGGACTTGAAGTGGCGCAGGCGATCACCTTCATTCCATCGCTGGAGCAGGCAACCTGTCTCCAGGGCCGGGCGCTTTCTCGAGGGCGCCATACCATCAGGTCGAGTGAAGAACCCATAATCTGTTGATTGTTCGTTTGAGCGATTCTCCAGCCGCCAGCACCGCCGCTGGAAGAGACGCGAATCGTGTCGCCAAACGCGGGGTTTTCGGGAAGCCGAATGGTCGTCTTGTTGCCAATGGCGACGCAATAATTGTGGTTTGGCAGCGCCTGCACATTTGTCTGCACAACTGTTTCCCACGTGTTCTGCGCCACGCGTGCGATGTTTGTGCTGAGCGCTGTGTCACTGAGAACGCCGTTGATTAACTTCGGCACGTTCGTCGATAACTGTGCGTCAGGGACAATGCCGGACAGATTCGTGGCCGTGAAAACGCCCGGCGCGAACGACGAGAGGGTAATGGCCCCGGCGCTGACCGTGCCCGCACGCGTCGCGTGGATTGCGTAAGGTGCGGAGCTTATTAATTGGAGCGGAGACAGGACGGTGTAAGTGAGGGTGCCATTGGTCCTGATACGAGTTTCCATCCACAAATCGCGTCCGTCGAACAGCGAAGTGGAGAAATGAAGGCTGGTGATAAACAAACCATTGCTGACGACGACTGCCGGTTTCGTGAGCGTTGCGAACAAGTTGCCGTTGGTGCCGGCGTCATAGAGTTTGAACTGAAAGTCATAAAGCCCCGTTGCGGCTCCGCCCGAGTCGTTGAGTCGGCCTTGATAGGTAAAATCGGAAATCTGGGCATGGACAAGGAGAGCGCTAAAAAGCACGGACAGCGAAACGAAGAATTTCTTCATGATCAATACGGATTGCCTGGGGGGACACCGTCTTAACCGCTGAGTAGTTTAAAGCAGCGTCCGTTCTTCTTTCCAAGACGAAACGAAGTTGTCGATCTTCGCGAGTTTCCGGTTTGAGATGGCTGCGCGCGTTCGACGTTTACCGTCCTGTGACCTGAAACGTGAACCTATTCGTGACCAACGCAAAACTGCCGTTGTTCATGTAAACTCTGAAGCTGCTTGTGTTGATAACATCCACCGATGCAATCCGAACTGCGGCGGCGGTTCCTGGTGCGGCGTCGAGTTCCGGGGACACTGTCGGGATCAACATCAATGCCGCAGGGGTGCTGAGGTTGATGGTATAGACGCCGACGGAATTGCTGACGACGCTGCTGACTCCATAACATTGGTTGGTTGTTCCATCCCCATTCACTGAGCCCCAGGCAATCAAACCACGCAGGAAGATATTAGTCGAAAGGCGCGCGTCATTGATCGTACCGGTCAGGTTCGTCGAATTGAGGTTCGTCAGACTGAAACCATTACCTGCCAGCTGATTATTCGCATTCGTTGCGGCCAACATTCCTGAAAAACGATTCGTACCGCTGAAAACATTCGTGCCGTTAAGCAATGCGACGTTTGTTGAGAGGCGTGAGTCATTGATCGTGCCGGTGCTGATCGTGCTCGCATCAACGGAACTGATTTTGTCGGAGGTCACGCTGCCGTCGGCGAGCATTGCCGAAGTAATGGCGCCAGTGCGGACGCCATCACTGACCAGACCGGGTGTGTAGGTGCCGGCGGAAAATAGGTACGCTGCACCGGCATCGGCTCCGCCCGTGTTATCTGAAGTAGCTCCGATCAGCGCCTTGTCCGCACCGATGGAAACCACCGAGATCCCAAACAGATCACTCCCTGCCGGAGTGGGATTCGTGATGGTGTTCAGCAGCGTTCCGTTGGTGCTGAATAGATATACTGTCCCACTATCCGTTGCTCCAGTGTCGTCGAAGTGAGCTCCGATCAACATCTTATCCGAACCGAGCGCCGCTAATGAGATCCCAAAATTGTCGAAGCTCGAGGGAGCGGGGTTGGTGATGGTGAGCAGAAGCGTGCCGTTCGTGTTGAACAAATAGGCGGCGCCGGCGTCGGTTGCGCCAGTGTCGTCCTGGTAAGCACCAATGAGAAACTTGTCTGAGCCAACCGCCGCCACTGAGTAACCAAACAAGTCACTGGTTGCCGGAGTAGGATTGGTTATGGTTAGCAACAGCGTGCCGTTCGTGCTGAACAGATACGCTGTCCCGGCGTCTGTTGCGCCCGTGTCGTCCTGATACGCTCCGATGAGCACCTTGTCTGAACCAACCGCCGCGACCGAATAACCAAACAAGTCACTAGTTGCGGGTGTGGGGTTCGTGATGGTGACGAGGAGCGTTCCGTTCGTGCTGAACAAATACGCTGCTCCCGCATCTGTTGCCCCGGCATCATCCTGGTAAGCTCCGATGAGCAGCTTGTCCGTACCTACGACGGCCAATGCACTGCCGAACCTGTCGCCGATTGCCGGAGCTGGATTGGTGATCGTGATCAGCAGCGTGCCGTTAGTGCTGAAGAGATATGCTGCGCCGGCATCGGTAGCTCCGATGTCGTTCCGCAAAGCGCTGATCAACACCTTGTCCGCACCCACCCCGGCCACCGCATAGCCAAACAAGTCACTAATGACAGGAGTCGGATTGGTGAACGTCATCAGGAGCGTTCCGTCCGTTCCATAGAGATAAGCCGCTCCCGCATCCGTTGCACCCGTGTTGTCCCCGCTGGCGCCGATCAGCAGCTTATCCGAACCGACTCCCGCGACGGCAGCGCCGAATTGATCGCCGATCGCCGGCGTGGGATTGGTGAATGTTGCCGACAGATTTACCGAGTTCCAGTCATCAACCGCCGCGATCTTGGCGGATGTCACGGCGTCATCGGCCAGGGCCGTGGTGTCCACGGCTCCAGCTGCCAATTTCGTGGAATCAATGGAACCAGACGCAATGTTCGCGGCGGTGATCGTTCCACTCAGGGTAGTCGCATTCAGATTCGTTAATGTGCTGCCATCGCCGACGAAGCTGCTCGCGGTGACAGTGCCGTTCACGTCGAGAGCCGTGGCCGGGTTCGTTTTGTTAATGCCAACGCCGCCTTGAGCGCGAACGAGAAATTGATTGCTGCTGCTCGAAGCGAAATTTCCCGCCTGGCTATCCGCCCAGACGAACGCACCGGGATGATTCGCTTTGGCCAGGCGTCCGGCGGCGAAGCTGTAGATTCCAGCGGCCGTGTTGGCAGCGCCACCAGGCACGGTGGCATACGGCGCCACCACTGCGTTACCGATGCCGCCGCCGATTACGGCATGATTTGCGGAATTAGAAATTGTATTCAAGAATCCGCCGGCAATCACCGCGTTGCTGGCCGCGCCCTGAATCGTGTTCAGATAACCGCCGCTGATGACGGCGTTCGTCGCGTTGGTTTGGATCGTGTTAGCCGTTCCACCCGCAATGGTTGCATACGTTGAATTACTGAAGATCGTATTACCAGCGCCACCGCCGATCGTTCCGAAATCAGCGCCCACTGAATTGATGTTTGTCATCGATTGATACACACCGCCGCCCCCGGAGATCGTGACGCCGACGGCGTTGTTGGAAATGGAGTTTAAAGCAGAGCCACCGATGATGTTTACCGTTTGTGTGCTGACGGTTGTGGGTGAGAACAACATGGCGCGGCTGTTGTTGACGATAATTTGCAACGAGCCGTTGCTTCTTGTTCCAAGACTATAAGTTTGGTTGGCGGTGCCGAGGTAATTGCCGTTGATATTCCACGAGGCCGTCGCGAAACCGATTTGATTCGTGCCGAGGTTAACGATGCCGAGGCCGCTATCCATATTGGTGAGAAGGATGGTATCGGTCAATCCGTTGAGCTTCCGGACAACGGCGCCGTTGGCGATATTGCTCGAGGCCACCGCATTCGTTGCGAGAGCGGCATTGTCGACTGCCCCAGCGGAAAGATGAATTCCAAAGATGGAACCGTTCGTCAGAATGGAGCCATCGACCGCGCCAGGAGCCAGATTGCTGCGAGCGACCGTTCCTGCGATAACGCGTTTGCCATCGACGAACAGACCGTTCGTTGCGGTAACAAAATTCACGGCGCCAGTGTTGTTGAGAAACGCAACGTTCGTGGACAGTCGCGCGTCGGCGATCGTGCCGATCAGGTTTGTGGCATTGATATTGGTCAAGCCGTTGCCATTGCCATTGAACGTGCCGGATAGGTTAACCGCGGTCGCGCCGTTCGTTAGAACGCCTGCGGGCAGCTGTGCGGTTAAAATTGTGCCGGTGATGTTTGTTGCATTGATGTTCGTGAGACCGGCACCGTCGCCGCTAAACGTGCCCACATAAGACGCGTTAGTGCTGAATTGCGCAGTGATGTTGCGGCTTGCGTCCATAGCAAACGTGCAGGTCGAAACCGTCCCTGAACAAACGCCGCCGGACCACCCGGTAAAAGTGGCCCCCGCATCCGGCACAGCAGTAATTGTCACGATCGTGCCGGCTGGGATCGATACGGCACATTTGCCGCCGCAGTAAAGGCCGGCCGGATCGCTGACGACAGTTCCAGAACCGGTGCGATTCAGCGTCAGTGTAAAAGTCTTCTGTTGGAAAGCTGCCCGCACAGGAGTGACACCATTCGTAACAGTGAAATTGCACGTTGAAGTGCCCGTGCAAGCGCCAGCCCAGCCAACGAAAGATGAAGTCGCATCCGGCGTCGCGGTCAATTGAACGACCGTGCCCGGCGCTAACGGTACGAGGAGAGAACTCGAAGTGTTGATTCCTGCGCCCGACACGTTTCCACCGCCTGTGCCTTCAATGATGATTTGAAGGAAGGCGCGGTTGGTGGAAAACGCAGTGGAATCGAGTCCATCCAATAAATCTGCATTGACGTTTGTCAGTGCGGCGCCGTTGCCCGAGAAAGTTCCTGAGGCGTTACTGAAGGTGACATTGCCCGAAAAGCTTTGCGTTGAATTCAATCGTGCGATGTTCGCGGATAACTGAGTGTCAGAAATGTTTCCCGTGACATTCGTCGCGGTCGTGGCGGTGGTCGCCGTTGCGGCATTGATCGCGTACGGTGTCGTCGTGATTGGCTGGCGTGGCGAGAGCGCGGTGAAACTTCCATTGCCATTGG
Source organism: uncultured bacterium (assembly GCA_966112985.1). Classification (GTDB taxonomy): domain Bacteria; phylum Verrucomicrobiota; class Verrucomicrobiia; order Limisphaerales; family JACDHS01; genus CBHWET01. The sequence continues at coordinate 23,324 of CBHWET010000025.1, forward strand.
TGCGCGCGGAGATTTCGAGCCAGAGATTTGCGCCGTTGAAAACGTTGCTGCCGAAGTCGAGCGTCGTCGTGAAGACGCCGCTGCTCACACTCACGTTGCTGTTGGTGACGATCGGGCCAACGACGCTGCCGTTTTGATTCGTGGCGAACACTGCGAATTGCAGGTCATAGTTGCCATTCGCGGGCGCGCCGGTGTCGTTCAATCGGCCCTGGTAGGTGAAGGCGCTGGTTTGTGCGGAAAGCGTTGTAACGAAACCAACCAGGAAAGCGAAAACGCCAACGATGAAACAGGACCGAGTTTTATTTTGCATGAGGAGACACGATTGAATTGCTGTTTCGGAACCGGTATCCACCCGGTTCCTTTCACGAACCAACTTCGGAAAATCGGAGACAGGCGCAGTGGATTGAGCCAGTGGTTGTGTTCAGGGGCCGCGAGTATTCGTTATTAGCCGACCTGAATCAAGACTAAGAGGGAGGCGGCGGTGAGGTTTTTGAGATTTAGCGGAAAAACCCAAGGGACGAGGTTCAATCTTCAAAAATCAAGGCATCTGGAATTTTGGATTCTGGGGCGGCTCCGGAGGACGAAAATTTGGATTTCGGAAGCGAATTTTGCTCTTAAATTTTCCGGATTTGTATTTCGGCGACCTTTTGGGCGCCAAAATTATCCATTTTTGGATTTAGGAGACCAAAAGAAGCCGGAAATTTCGCGGATTTGGATTTAGGAGACAAATTTCTCCGCGATTTTGGTCATTTTTGCCAAAACGCGGAATTTTGGCCGTCTTTTTGTCGCCTAAATGCAAACCCGCAGATTTTTGCGGCACTTTTACTCTCCGAAATCCAAATCCGTGTTTTTTTGCGGCAAAAATGGTCGCTTAGATCCAAATCCGGACATTTTTGCGCGTCTTTTCGTCGGAAAAATCCAAATCCGCTTCTATAAACGTTCCAATCACAGTGAGTTATGCGAAAACGTTGTAAGGTCGGCGCTATTTTTGATCGTCTGAAAACAGGAGAACGTTTAAAGCAATCGAATGTCTTTCAAAGGCTGCTTTTTCCGGTCCGCAGGAGGTGTGGAACAGCCTTTTTGCGGTTTGTCTCCCGCAGTCGTGAACATAAGGAACCTATCAGTCTTCCTACTTCTTAGGACGCGATTTCAACGATACAGCAGGTAAGGCTTGCGCAGTTTTTCGAAGGCGTTCAGATCGGTTTGCCACTCGGCGATTAACTTATCGACGCTTTCGGTGCGTATGCGCAGGTGCAGGTTCGGCACGCCCATCAATCTGGACGCCGTTTCGTTTACGGTGACTTCATTGGGATACAATTCGCAGAATGATTTCAGCAAAACGAGACCGGTGCGAACCGGTTCGAATGTGTTGCGGTCGATGACGTGCAGTTGGACGCCGCCACAACGTTTGCCGGCGTGCTTGCTGAAGGTCGGGACGAACCATGCTTCGCGAAAGCGGACACCAGGCAGATGAGCGGCATTCA
>CBHWET010000026.1:0-24683 GCA_966112985.1 uncultured bacterium
TGCGATTCAGGATGTTTGGATCTGTTGTCAGGTTTCTGTTTCGGCGAACATTATATCGATGAATGAACGATTTGTCTGATGCCGACTTGCTGAGGCAGTTTGCCAAGGATGATTCCGAGGCGGCGTTCGCCGTTTTGGTGGAACGTCATCTCAGTTTGGTTCATTCCGTCGCGTTGCGGCAAACCAACGATCCCCAACATGCCCAGGATATTGCCCAGGCCGTGTTCATCATCCTCGCTCGCAAGGCTGGCTCGCTCGATTCCAAGACGGTCCTGTCCGGATGGCTTTATCACACGGCCCGCCTCACGGCGGCCAATTTCCAAAGGGCGGAACGGCGGCGCGTGCGCCGTGAACAGGAGGCCTTCATGCAATCGGCAACGAACGAAGATTCTCCCGTGGACGCATGGCGCGAGCTTTCCCCGCAGCTTGAAACGGCCATGGCGGTACTCGGCCCCGCCGACCGCGACGCGCTGGTGATGCGGTATTTCCAGAATCGGAGCATGGCCGATGTCGGAACCGCCTTGGGCTGCACGGAGAATACGGCGCAGCAACGAGTAGGACGGGCGCTGGAAAAATTGCGAAAACTCCTCGGCAAACGCGGCATTGCGCTGACAGGTGGAACGATTGCGACTGCACTCTCCGCCAATGCCGTGCAGGCGGCTCCCGCCGGATTGGCGAAGGCAATCACCCCTGTCGCCGTAACGAAAGGAGCAGCCGCGAGCGTTGCCACTGCAAAACTGGTTAAAGCCACTCTCAAGATCATGCCCTGGTCTAATTTGGTTGCCGCCATTTCCCTCGCGTTCCTCTCCATCTCTTCGGCCATCGGGCTTTCTGCCGTTTTTGCCGGAATGATGTCAGCCATGGTCAAGCGCGAAGACAGCGGCGAAGCATCGTCCCATGACTTCCTCGACCGTCATAACGCCTTCGAGTTACGAAAAAAACACGCCAGGCAATTCGCTTTCTTTGGGATTCTGGCCGTCATTTGCTTTGTTTCTTATCACTCTTTGGCAATTTGGGCGAATGTTAGTCCCGATGCGGCTCGATGGCGGACAATTGCTCGTTGCATAGTGATCGCCGCCTTCCTGACCGCGGTGATCATTATCTGGCGAAAGATAGGTGGATTCCGAGGATGGAAGGCGCGGCTGGCCCGACGCAACGAGATCATTCAAAAAGAGCTCTGGGTCGACGATCCCAATCCGGCGGCGCCCACCGACTTCGACTACACTCTTCAAACCTCCTTCAAGAAAGCCGGATGGGTATCCGTTATGCCTTTATTGGGTCTTGTTGCCTGTGTGGTTTCTTTTATTTGCATGGTCCGCAAGGTTGGCGGGTGGATCGCTCCTGCCACTTTTCTCGGCGGATGGGTGTTCGGAGTGATGGGATCTTATCTGGCCTTCCGCAACGTGAGGAAAGGATGGCTGTTCACCGACGCGCGTTGCATCAAACAAATCGTGAAGGTGGTGGGAACCAGCGGCGGCAACGGCGCTAGTCATGGCTTTTCCGCCATTGTCATTTGCGAGTATGAATATGCGGGCGTCAAATATCGCGTGACACCGAGGATAACGGCGGTAGCCATCGTTTCATTTCCCACACCACAGACGGTTGAGTGGTATCTGAAAAAGCGGATTGCCCCCGACGGCACGTGCAAGCTTTGCTTCAATCCTGATAATCCGCTGCAAACCGTGCTTTATGGCGGCGGTTTTATGGACAGGTTCCTCTTGAATAATTAAAAAGAGGCCAGTCCTTAGTATTTATAGTTAAGGATTGCGATCTTAGGAGTTAGCCGGCGTTGGCAGCCATTTCGAATTCTGATAAATCTCGCTCAACCTAAAAAGCTCGCTGTAAATTGAATGTAAATACTGGAGACTGGCTCCTTTTCTGTAGAAATAGACGGAGAAGATTATCCGATCTTATCATTCATGGCTTGGCAAGTCCGGAGATTTCAGTTTGTATTATTTGAAATAAATGCGGCCAATCTCTCAACAATGCCCTTCACGACCAAATTCTCTCTTCCGTTAATTTTCATCGCTTTGGTTAATGCTGCTTCGGCCCAGGAGATCGCCCTGGAACAAGATGTCCCGATCATGATCGGCGGAAGCTATTATTTGGGTTCGCGTAGCAGTGGATCCAACCTGGTGGCCGTGTTCAAGATTCACAATCCTGGTAACGTGCCCCTTAATTTGACCGGCACACCCCGCGTTACGGTCAGCGGGCCGAACGCTGCGGATTTTGTTGTGACCACGCAACCGAATTCGACCGTGCAACCCTCGGGCCGCCCTGTGGTTCTCACGAACGGTGGTTTCGAATATCCCGCTTATGCACCTGGAGTCTGGATACTGAGCCCACCGGGAGCCGGCTGGACCTTTGGTTTCAGTTCAGGCATTTGTCGCAACGGTTCGGTATGGCATACGAATGCCGCACCGGAAGGCAAGCAGTCGGCATTCATTCACACCGATGGCGCCGGGGCCTTTATTTCGCGCACCCTCTATTTTCCTTCGAAGGCCGACTTTTTGATTCGCTTTAAACTCGTCCGGCGCGGATCAGGCTTTGAGGCGAATGACATCGATGTCCGAATGGACGGGGCGACGCTCGGCACCATCAGCAATACCAATCAGTTCGACGACGTATGGCGCTCGTTTGAAGTGCCCTATTCCTGCACGAACGCGGGAGATCACACGCTGTCGTTTGTTGGGGTTCGTGGCGGCGGAGACTACGCGTCGTGTTTGGACGATGTCCAAATCCTGCATGAAGGCGGGGAATCGTTCACCATCACAGTCACTCCCCCTGCTGCAGGGTTGAGCACGGCCACACTATCCATCCCCAACGACAGCGCCAATAATCCGTTTACAGCGGTCATCTCGGCCGGTATACCGCCGGTGAGAATAGGTTCACCCAGCATTGTGAACAGTAACATCTTTCGGTTTACGGCTGAAGGACCGACAAACGTTCAATATTTCAAAGTTTACGGCACGAATGTTTTAACGAGCAATCCAGCCACATGGCCGTTGCTCGCGGTCGGCGATTCGCGTCAGACCAGCTTCGATATCGCCATGCCCTGGACCAATGGCGGATTTTTCTTTATCACGACCAATTACTACGACACGCAACAGCCGATCCCTGTCGTGTTCACGCACATTATACGGCAGTCTTCAAACACGATTCGTTTCACTACGAACACGCTGGCGATGTCTACCTCAACGGAGACTGCGGTCTTCACTCTCAAGTTGGATAATTACAAAAATTTCTTCAATGCGCAGATCGTGGGCGATTTCACCAACCACTACTCCTACGATTGGCGGGTTGATGTAATTGGAGGTGATTCTGACTACACCAATCAAGGCATGACCGGGTATCTTACGCCAACTCTAGAAATCACCAAAAACTCCCTCCCCGATGGATTCGATGTCGAATTCCATTTCACGATCACACGCCTGGCTGACGAGTATTCGACCGAATACATTCTTCATTCGCATATCATCAATTCACAGTTGGACCCGGATATGATCATGACCTGTCAGCAAGCCTCGACAGCATGTAACACTTGTGAGTGTATCTTTGCCGTCGCTCTGCCGACGACTGAACCTCATTGAACGTCCGGGTCTCGGTGGAGAATAGAATCAGTTCCGTAGGAACTGCTGAATCCTGCGGTGCCATCGAAAGTGGATCGAGGCCTCGAACTGCCGGGGTATCTCATCTGGTTGGTGGCAGTCCATACAAAAAATAGCCGGAATCACGGGTCGGTCCTTCGGAGTGTTCTCACTGCAGAATTATACTATAAACAGATCACGTATACGGCTTCTTGAGCTTCCAGCTCCCCTTTTACCTCTTTCAGCCCGAAAAAGTCGAAAAACCATCAAAAAAATTGAGAGTTTTTTGCACTATTTTTCGAGGTTTCTGTAAATAGCTCCAAATAAGCCAGTTGCAACGCAAACGCGTTTGGGCGTCGTGACAATGGTTGCCGAACCTGCCTGTTAGAGTCTTCCACGTTCGATTGATTCGGATTCGTTACCGGACAATGGCCCGCACTGAATCGAGGTGTTCTCGGTTGTGCGTAAAAAAGATTGATTCTCTGCAAATATATAAGTCAGGGAAGTCTGGTCACCCGGGAATTGAACCGAGTCCTTCGAATAGAAAGATAATAATATGCAACAAGACAAAATACGTACGATCCCAGCCGCGATGAACGCGGCGGATCTGATCATCGGTGGCATCAACGAGCTCGGTGTCGCCATACCGTTTCACTACAACGCGAAAGATGATATCGCTGAAGAGCTGACAAACCTGATCATGGCCAACGGCAATCATGAACAGGCTAAACAAGTAAAGTCGACCCGCCGTAACGCACTGGTCGATGCAATGAACCTCAGTAAGCAGAAGATTCGCGTGGTGCGCGATCTGTTGAAACTGGTGTTCGGCTATGAGTTCTCTGAACTGTGGACGATCATCGGCTTCAAAGACAAGTTGCTGCTGCCGGAAGACATCGAGGACATGAAAGCTATCCTGCAGGCGATGAACTTATACTTCATCAACAATCCAGCGCAGGAAATGCCAGGTCTCGGCGCGACTGCCGTGCAGATCAAGGCCTTGCTCGACTCCCTCATCGCGGCGCAGCAGGCGTTGGTGTCGCAGGAAGCAACGGTGAAGGAGTTGATGGACGTGCGTGATGAAAAGTACGAGATCGTGCGCAAGCGGATCAGTTCAGTTTATCGCGAACTCGGCAATCATCTCGGACCGTTGGACCGACGTTGGTTAAAGTTCGGCTTCGTCATGCCTGGTGCGGATGAAACACCAGAAACGCCGACCGAACTGAAGGCGACGTTGATTGGACCAACGGCAGTGGCGTTGAAATGGGAAGCAGCGGAACGCGCGGCTTACTATCGCGTCTACAAGAAAGTAACTGGTGTTGATCAGGACTACGTGGCTGTTGGTTCGCCTGCGGACCTCGATTTCACAATCGAGAACCTGCCGGCAGGTGCGACGGTTGAGATTCAGATCACGGCCGTTAACACATGTGGTGAGTCGTCGCGAACGGAGGCGGTCACGGTGATTATGCACTCGTAAGCCGCTAAGCCGGAAAAGGCGAAAAGGAGCAGAGGGGAAAAGGGGCTAGAGGCTTGGGGCTATGGGCAAGGGGCGGAGTCGTCGAAAGGCGGCTCCGCCTTATTTATTTTGTAGCGGCGGTGTCTCACCGTCGGTGGCATTCGAAGCCCAAAAAAATATGCGACGGTCAGAGGCCGCCGCTACAGGTGAGCGCAGAATTTGCGACGGTTGGAAACCGCCGCTACAAGGACAGGACCGGATGACCGGCGGAAAAACATTGGCGGTATTCAGAACTTTGCCCATGATGCCGTTTACATGAAATCGATGACCGGATACGGGCGCGGTGAAAGCGCCGGCAACGGCCTCAAAATTACTGTCGAAGTCAGCTCCGTTAATCGCCGCCAAAGCGAAGTCGCGGTGAACCTCCCCCGTGAACTGGAAGTGCTCGAACCCAAAGTTCGCGACGAAGTGAATAAAGTCGTTTCACGCGGGCGCCTGACGATCCGCATCACAAAACATTCGGCATCAAAGGACGGCAACGGAAAAACCCAGATCAACAGCGCTCTGGCGAAAGCTTATGCGCGTGATTTCGCACAGCTGGCGAAAGAATTAAAGATTTCTGGTCCAGTCACGATGGACATGGTCTTGCGCGCTCCGGGTGTATTGCAGGCGGAGGAAGAGGTCGAAGATGCTGAAGCCGTGTGGCCGCCGATGGAGAAAGCGCTGAAAAGTGCCCTATCAACTCTTGTAAAAATGCGCGAGCGCGAAGGCTCCAATTTGGCCAAAGATTTGTCGGCGCGGATGAACACCATGCGCAAGTCGTGGCAAAATGTCTCGAAACACGCTCCTGATGCGCAAATCCGTTATCGCGAACAATTACGGCAACGAATCAAGAATGCCGGGCTGGAAATGCCGACCGTCGATGATGAGCGGCTTTTGAAAGAGGTCGTGTTGTTCGCGGATCGTTCCGATATTTCAGAAGAGCTGACGCGACTGAAAAGTCATTTCCAACAGTTTGAAGATTGTTTGAAATCGAAGGAGCCAGTCGGACGCACGCTCGATTTCCTTGCGCAGGAAATGAATCGCGAGGTCAATACGATCGGCGCCAAGGCGAACGACGCATTGATTTCGCGCGAAGTTGTCGTATTAAAGGCTGAACTGGAAAAGTTTCGAGAGCAGGTCCAAAACGTCGAATGAGTAATTCCAACCAGGCTCCCCTACTGATCGTTCTCGCGGCGCCATCCGGCGGCGGCAAAACGACACTCTGTCAGCAAATCCTTGCGACAAATCCGAACGTCACCCGGGCAATCACTTGCACAACGAGAGAACCGCGGCCGGGTGAGAAGAACGGCATTGATTACTATTTTCTTGATGCGGACACATTCCTGAAGCGCGTCCAGGCCGGCCACTTTCTAGAACATGCAACGGTTCATGGGAACAGCTACGGAACTTTGAAGTCCGAGGTGCTCGACAAACTGGAATCGGGCAAGGACGTGTTGTTGAACGTTGATGTTCAAGGCGCCGCTGCCATTCGCGAAAAGGCGGCTGCCGACGATCAACTGCGCAAGGCGTTAGTGACAGTCTTTTTAACAACCGCAACCATTTCCGAACTGGAAGCCCGACTGAAGCGCCGCGCGCAGGACTCACCTGAAGTCATTCAAAAGCGAATGAACGCTGCCCGGCATGAAATCGCTCAATGGAAGAATTTCCAATATTTGATTATAAGCACGACAATTGAGGAAGATCTGCGGCGCATGCAGGCAATTATTGAGGCGGAAAAGATGAGGCAACATCGCACGCCACCGCCGACATTGGATACATGAACGGAAACAAGAACGTCGTATTGGGTGTCACTGGGTCGATCGCTGCTTACAAGGCAGCCGATTTAACCAGCCAACTCACGAAAGCCGGCGCAAACGTCAGCGTCGTCATGACTGCCGACGCGCAAAAGTTCATTACGCCGTTGCCGTTTAAGACGCTTTCACGGAATACCGTCGTCACAGATTTGTACGACGAAGAAGAAGGCTGGAAGCCAACCCACATCAAGCTTGCCGATGAGGCCGACCTGCTGCTGATTGCCCCGGCAACTGCGAACATCATCGCCAAACTGGCGCATGGAATTGCCGACGATGCATTGACCTGCATCGCCCTGGCGTTGAATCCCAACGCACGAATATTGGTTGCCCCCGCAATGAACGGCAAAATGTGGCAGCATGTGGCGACACAACAAAATGTTGCCACGCTCAAGAGTCGTGGCGCTGAATTCATTGGTCCTGAGGAGGGCATGCTTTCGTGCGGATACGAAGGTATTGGCCGTTTGTGGAAAATTGAGGAAATTGCTTTACGCGCACTCGCCTGCCTAAAATAGATTGATGAAACCATCCGGTTGGCCATTCCTGAAGAGTCTAAGCCGGATTCTCGTTTCGCCTGGACTCGAGCCGGAGGCTCAGTCATCGCGCATTCACGTCATTGAGCGTGACATTGTCCTGCCGATCAAAGCGTTTCTTGCTATCACGCTTGTATACTATTTTTACTTTTCCAATTGGTTGACCGAAGCACAGCGCACAGGGGAAGTTGCACTGGATACAATTCGCTATCTCTTCATCGCGTATGTGGCCATTAACATTGGTTTCGGCACCGTCCTGATCGGAATAAAGCGGCTTACGCTGGCTGCTTTGCAGTGGATGTTATTCACCATGGGTTTGATAGACGCCCTCCTGCTCGCAGCGTTGATCATGATTACCGGCGGGTTCAGCAGTATTCTCTATTGGATTTTTCTTGTCCTGATTATCCACAACGCGATTGCCATTCCACTCGCAACGCCGCAAATCGTTTTAAACCTCGCGGTCGTATTCTTTTACTTCTTTTCCGGTGTGCTGGATGTAGCCATCAAGCGTGAAGAAACAAAGTTTCAGGTTCAACAGACAGTCACTGTTCGTCCGCCGCATCTTCATGGCGGCGATACGAATCTGACTGAGTCCGTAATGCGCCTGAACGTCGCCATAGACCGGGTTACGCTCCTGACCTCCAACTGGAATGCGCATACCGAAATCAATACAAACCTGGTTACGGATCTGGCAAAGGCCTTGCGAGATGCTGACGACTCTCTGCAAAACCTAAAGCACCAGCGTTTGCTGAGTACTTATTTTCGTAAGGGAGGAGAAATCCGGTCCTTGCCGGATATCGGATATGTCGACGTTTATGCGCCAGAAGCTCCTACAGAACCGATGATTTTGCGTGTCGTTGTTCTCGTTCTGATGACCATATCCTGTTACGGCCTTCAGGCGCTCATTGAACGGCAGAAACGTCGCGAAGAGGAAGCCGCGGAATTCGTCGTTCGGCAGGAACAATTGCAAACAGCCGGGCGCCTTGCTGCTGAAATCGCCCATCAAATCAAAAACCCGCTCGCCATCATCAGTAATGCGGCCTGGTCGTTACAGCGTGCGATCGAGTCTGGAAAAAAGCCCGGAAATCAGCAGGTCGACATCATTCGTGAAGAAGTTTCGCGTGCCGACCGGATTATCACGGAATTAATGGGATACGCACAACTGGCCGAGGGGCGCGTTGAAAAAATTGATATCGTTGAGGAGCTGGAACGCTCCGTCAACCGCGTCTTCCCTGCCGGTGCAAACTACAAAGTAGAGATTAAAAAAACATACAGCGCGGGACTGCCACCTCTCATGATGCAGCGCAATCACCTGTCTGAAATTTTCATCAATATTCTCCAGAACGCCCGTGAAGCAATGGAAGGCAAAGGTGCGATTAACATCACGGCAGAACATGGCCAGAACTATTTCGTCATCGTGACGATCTCCGACACGGGACCTGGCATCGGTCCAGATCGAGTCGAACGGGTCTTCGAATCTTATTATTCGACTAAAGAAAAAGGCACCGGGCTCGGGCTTTCCATCGTGAAACATAATGTCGAAATTTACGGAGGCAGCGTCCGCGTGGAATCAGAACTTGGAAAAGGTGCTAAATTCATTTTACAATTGCCGTCGAAGACATTGATGAAATTAACCAAATGAGCCTTCCATTACCCCCAGTTCTCGTCGTCGATGACGAGAAGAACATGCGGTCTTCGCTCGCCTCGATTCTTACTGACGAGGGTTATAACGTACGTGCCGTCGAGTCTGCCGAAGAAGGCATTTGCACCCTGGAAAAAGAAGAATTTTTCATGGTCATTACCGACGCTCGTCTCGGAGGAATGACCGGCTATGATTTTCTCGGGCACGTTCGCAAACGCTGGCCGGCGACACCAGTCTTGATGATTACCGCATACGCGACGCCAAAGCTGGCGGCCGAAGCGATCAAGAATGGAGCAATGGATTATCTCGCAAAACCATTTGCTCCAGAGGAATTGCTGCTGGCCATTGGCCGTTGCGCTGAACGATATCGCCTGATTCAGGAAAACGCCTCGCTCCGTGCCCGCGCTGTCGAACCTTACAAACTCGAAGAGATCATCGGTGAGTCGGCAAAGATGAAGGAGCTGAAGAACCTGATTCAGACCGTTGCGCCGACAAACGCGACGGTGTTGATTCTCGGCGAAAGCGGAACGGGCAAAGAACTGATCGCCGGTGCCCTGCACAGCATGAGCGAACGTAAAACGAAGAACTACATTCGCATCAATTGCGCCGCGATTCCTGAATCTCTCCTGGAAAGTGAATTATTTGGACATGAAAAGGGAGCCTTCACGGGTGCACTGAAACAAAAGTTGGGCCGCGTAGAAGAAGCTGACGGTGGAACGATTTTCCTCGATGAAATTGGCGACATGAGCCGGCCTTTGCAGGCAAAGTTGCTTCGGTTCCTCGAAGATGGAACGTTTACCCGCGTTGGCGGCAACGAAGAACTCCGTGTCGACGTCCGGCTGATCGCCGCCACGAACCGCGATATTATCGAAGCTATTCGCGACAATCATTTCCGGGAGGATCTCTATCACCGCTTAAACGTTGTGCAATTCCGGCCGCCGGCGCTCCGTGAACGTGGCAATGATGTCCTGCTTTTAGCGGAAAACTTTTTGCGCCATTTCAGTGTCGCCATGAAGAAAAATGTTCGGACGTTGTCTGCTTTGGCGCGGCAAAAACTGCTCTCCCATCATTGGCCTGGCAACGTGCGTGAACTTCGCAATGTCATCGAACGAGCGGTCATTTTGGAAACGAGCAGCGAAATCCAGCCAAGTAATCTTCCCGACTTCCAACTGGAAACACGACTACGAAAGGCAGAAGCGCCTAAGCAAACGCCAAATGCCGCCCAAAGTGGAGCTCTTGATGATTTGATGAACGATTACGAACGTCAGATTATCAGCAAAGCGCTTGAGCAAAATCGTTTTAACCTGTCACGCACCGCTGAGCAGTTGAAAATCAGCCGTCATGCCCTCCGCTATCGGATGCAACGACTAAATATTGGCGGTGGTTCAGACGACGATACGACGACACTCGAAAAAGAGTAGTTGCATCTTTCGCGACATTTATTTTGCGTTTCTCCGCCATTTTTGCGGGTATTTCATTCGATCAATGGAAGAAAGCAAAAACATCACGCGTAAAAGCGCCTCGAACCTCGCTCTTGCCTTCATTCTGTTACCCAGAGAAAAGCGCGATGCCATGGCTGCACTCTATGCGTTCTGCCGTGAAGTAGACGATGTCGCAGATGACGAAACGGTCCCGGTTGACAAGAGGCGCGCAGCCCTGGCGGAGTGGCGCGGTGACGTCTTCCTTGCCTGCAACAATGGTTCGCCACGCCTGATCGTAAACCGCGAGCTTCAACCGGTTATCCAGAAATACGAATTGCCTTTTACCTATTTTGACGACCTGATCCGCGGAGTCGAAATGGATCTCGATATTAAACGTTACGAAACTTACGAGGAACTTGAACAATACTGCTATCGGGTTGCATCTGTCGTCGGCCTGCTCAGCATTGAGATCTTTGGTTACAAGAATCCGGCGAGTCGTGAATATGCGATTTACCTCGGCAAGGCTTTGCAGCTGACAAACATCCTTCGCGACGTCCGTACTGATGGGGAGCGTGGACGGATTTACCTTCCTTTGAGCGAATTACGGAAGTTCAACCTGTCTGAAGCCGAGATTTTACAATTTAATTATTCCAAACAATTTGCAGACCTGGCGGCCAGTGTCGCGGGACGTGCGCGGCATTTCTACGATCTGGCGCGGAAAACTCTTCCACCAGAGGATCGTCGCTCAATGATTGCCGCCGAATTAATGGGTTCCGTTTATTGGCGCCTGTTGAGAAAGGTTGAACGAAAAAACTTTGACGTTCTGGGGCCGAATCCGACGCGCCTCAATAAAGCGCAAAAGATCCTCCTCATTCTGCGGACGTGGTATCGGCTTTCGTCCGGCGCCATGATACCGAATTATGGAGCATAAGCCGCGTCGCCTCATCGTTAACGCCGATGACTTCGGACGATCGAAGTCTATTAATCAAGCCGTGGTCCGCGCGCACCGGGATGGAATCCTGACGACCGCAAGCTTGATGGTAAATGAAACTGCTTTCGATGATGCCGTCCAAATCGCAAAAGAGAATCCGCGGCTCGGGGTTGGTTTACATCTCACCCTTGTTTGCGGCAGCTCCGCATTATCACACGCTATCATCCCTGGCCTTGTTGATACGCAACAGCGCTTCAGGAACAACCCCGTCACGGCCGGCTTCCGCTACTTTTTTTCGCGATCACTCATACAACAGCTGACCGATGAGATCGCCGCGCAGTTCGAGAAGTTTCATCGCACCGGGTTGCAACTCGATCACGTCAATGGCCATCTCAACATCCATCTACATCCGGTTATTTTTTCGATCCTGATGGAGAACGCCAAGGTTTGGGGTATTAAGCAAATCCGTTTGACACGCGATTCCTTCCGCGAAAACGCGAAGCTTACGTCCGGTCCCCTCGCCTATCGATTGAGCCACGCCATCATTTACAAAATCCTGTCGAGCCGTTCAAAAGGCGTTCTTAGCCGCAACAACATTCGCCACACGGAACGGGTCTTTGGCCTGCTTCAAAATGCAAACGTCGATGAAGCATTCATTGTGAAGCTCCTGCCAAATTTACCACATGGAGATTCGGAGCTTTACTCGCATCCGTCGCTGGATGAATTTAGAAATGAGTTCGATGCCCTGGTGAGCACGCGCGTCAGGACGCTGGTTGACCAGTGCGGCATCCAGTTGATTCGTTATCAGGATTTGTCATGACCAAAATCGTCGTCATCTTACTTATTGCCCTCGTGTTTGAAGCCGTCGGTGTCGTTTTTCTCAGCGGAGGCTTGAAACAGATCGGCGGCGAGGCAAAGGAAATCAGCATCAGTGAAATCACCAGATTAATTAAGCGCGGCGTGACAAATCCTAAGGTAATTCTCGGCATCGCTCTCGAAGCCATTTTTTTCGGAGCACTTTGCTACCTGCTCTCAACACAGGACGTAAGCCTTATCTGGCCGCTAACCGCACTGGGTTTTGTTATAACGGCTTTGGCAGCAAAAATTTTCCTGCATGAACAGGTTTCCTGGACCAGGTGGCTTGGCATTTCGCTGATCGTCCTCGGCGCAGGAATCACGACATATAGTCAGAAGGTAAAAGAAAAAAAAGCTGACCCAGTCGAGATGGCTCGTTGAATCAGAACCGGTTTGATAAATAGGAGCAACGACGCGAGAAAGCTTTTCTTCCGCTACAGCCTTTGACGCTGAGCTGCGCTACTCCTCGATTAAAGATCCATGCGGATAGTTGTCCCGCCTCACCGCCAGATCTGTGCAGCGGCCCCCTCCTCGTTCATGAAACAAGGTTCTAGTGCAACCGCACCCGAGCCAGCAAATCGTTCAACACACCAGCCATTTTCTGAGCTGTTATCAAAGTAACGCGTTGAAATTGGATCAACTTCGGAATCTTGTTTGGACGAGTCATTAAAGTCCATGCGAGCTTTGGATAGTTGATCTTGTCATCACTCGTCATGAGAGCGTTAAAGTCCAATGGCAAATCTTCATCCGCCGCATCAGAGATGACGCGCACCGTCGCGCTCGGAATTTCAAATTGCCGACAAATATTGCGAATGACGGAAGATTCCATTTCGACGACATCCGCACCCGTCGATTGATACAGCTGTTGTTTCTCGGCAGCGGTGACTGCTACGCGCTTTGCACAATGGAACTTCGCCGGAATAGCCCCAAGGCCAAGAAGTGCATCACCAAGGCCGGCATCCATATCTTCATCAAAAACGATCGCGCCAGTCGGCAGTTCTGGATTCAAGCCACCAGCAAACCCGCACGTCAAAACCAGACTTGGTTTAACGATTGCAATCGCATTTCGGATACTCTCCGCAGCATTGTGTCTTCCAATGCCGGTGACAATCACTTCAGCCCGGGAGGGCCAAAAGAATTTCGCTTCCTCTTTGACGGCAAAACAAATGAGCACATCGCTTTGCCTTAACGGGCGGCGTGCGTTGAATTGGTTGTTCTTCTTCATTGGGTCGGGCCATTGTGGCGCTCCACACACTAATCACTTTATCCCAGCCAAACGCTCATTCCAAACCTGATAAAGCGATACCGTTGCGCGAACATCACGGATGCAGTACTCGGCAAGCTCACGATAGCGCCCCTCCGCCAAGAGATTTCCCACGTCCATGCCCGTCACTCCATGCGCCTTTGGTGATTCGATGCCAAATGCTTTACAGTAGAAGTCCAAATTGAAACGGCGAGCGGCCCCCTCCCTTCCGGTAATCCCATAAAACGTGAACTGCTCAAGCAAATCGCAATGAGGTTCGGTCTGGTAACGGTATCCGAGCCAATCTTTACGAGTGATTGGTACGTTCAAAAGTGCCGATCGCAAATAAATAAAGGGCACGTCAAAGCCACGGCCATTGAACGTGATAATTCCATCATAGTGCCTGGCAACATCCCAGAATGCGGTCAATAATTCGAACTCATCGGCACACGGAACGAATTCGACCGGCCCGGCTTCGCTAGCGTGATCTTCGTAGTCGTCGGCTGTAAACAGCACTTGTCCGCGGCAACTTTCAGCATTGAGCATTCCGATACACACCACCTGCGCAGTGAATGGCCACAAACTGAATTGTCTCTGAATTTGCGCTTGCGACGCCTCACGTTCAGGACCTTCCGGCAACTTAAGGGCTTCTCGGAACAGGTATTCTTGCTGGACAGAATCGTAGTCTTCGACGGGAAGTGCAGACGTTTCGATATCGAACACGAGTTTGGCCATGGGAACTCAAAACTATGCGAAAGTTGGGATAAAAACCAGAGGATTTGATTGTTGAAACGGCGGATTGCTTGTCGCGCCGTGGTTAATATTTACCCCGGACACGAGACGCTGCTTCTACCTGAGGTCCAGCCAGAGCGCGTCAAGAAACGACTGGCAGTTCAAACCAAAAGCAGCTTCCCTTTCCCGGATAAGATTCAACACCGACCTGTCCACCCATTCGTTCCAGACTCTTTCGGACCAAGGCAAGACCTATACCCGTCGCTTGAGCGGTTGCTGGACCATGGAGTTTTTCAAAAACACGAAATATGCGTTCGTGATATTCAGGTTCGATCCCAATGCCGTTGTCACTGATATAAATACGAGCGCTGCCACGCTGAAGTTCCGACCAAACCTTAACCATCGGAACAGTATCCGGTGCAACGAACTTAACAGCATTAGAGAGAAGATGCGCCAGAATCTCCTCGACCATAGCCTTATTTGCCCTTACCTGTGGTAAGGGATGATTGATTGATACAACTGCATTCTTTTCAGTGACAATTGGAGCGAGGTGTTGCAGCACTTCAGTCATTGCGGCTTCAACGTCTACAACTTCCACCGAAACTTCGATATGACTCAATCGACCATAATTTAAGAGATCCTGAATGAGACGCTCCATTCTTTGGGCTGAAGTCATTATGCGTAAAGCGTATTCGCGCCCCGTCTCATCGAAAGATTGTTGGTAGTCCTCAAATAGCGCGGTGGTAAAGCCCTGCATCGCGCGAAGTGGTGCCCGCAAATCATGGGCGATACTGTAGCAGAAACTCTCCATTTGTTTCATGCTCTGCTCGAGTTGACCGGTTCGGTCGTTGACTGCTCTCTCAAGATTAGACGCGTGGTTACTAAGCTGCTGCCTTGCGGTTTCCAGTGCTTGTTCAATCTGTTTGCGGTCTTCGATGTCTGTACAGGTGCCGAACCATCGGACAATCTCACCCCGCTCATTGCGCACCGGCAAAGCGCGCCCGAGATGCCAACGGTGCCCCCCGCTCCTGACATCAACATACCGATATTCCATTTCAAATGGTTGCCCCGTACGAACCGATTCCGTCCATTTCTCCGTCGCACGGCCAACATCGTCGGGATGAAGAATCTCTGCCCAAACATTTCCCACGAACGGCAGCGTCATGACTACACCGGTCTGTTCAAAAAACTTTTTGTTCTGGTAATCTATAAGGCCGTCACGACGCGCGGACCAAACGATCTGCGGCATTGAGTCAGCAAGCTGCCGGAAACGAGCTTCACTTTCGCGTAAAGCTTCTTCTGCCCGCTTGATTTCCGAAACATCATGGTGAGAACAGAATAAACGAAACGACGAATCAACTTCGAAACGGCCAATACGCACAACGAACCAGCGTGTCTGCCTGTCACTGCGGGATTCATACTCATAATAAAAATCTGATCTCTTCTGCTGTAACAGTTCATGAATTGCGGAACGGATTTGCTCAGCATCTTGCGGTTTCAACCCGGCAGCCGCTTGACAGACATCTAAATAGCTTTCTCCCAGACCATAGTTTTTACCGGCAAAATGATTCTGATCGGCCAAACGTCTCCAGGCCGAATTCACAGTCACAATCTTCGCCGTGTTGTCCAACACAGCTACGTGAGATGGTAAAGCGTCGAGCGTCTGTTCAAGAAAGCGCCGAGCGTTTTCCAATGAATCCTGCGCCCGTTTCCGCAGTGTAATATCACGAGTCACACCTACAACCCGCTCGACTTTCCCGTTTTTATCGCGGACGACTTCTGCCTGCGTTGCAATCCAAATCGAAATGCCATCAAGCCGGACGATTTCGCATTCATGGTCAAAATAATTTCCCGCCTGAAGTGCATTCTCGAGGACCTGGCGAATAGCGTCACGCTGTCTTGGATGAACGATCGCGAGGAATCGAGGGCTTGGAAAATCCGAGTCGGTCGGCTCAATTCCAAGAATCTCTTTCGCATTTTCGGAACGAATAATGCGATTCGTTGCAGCCTCCCACTCCCACGCAATGATACGTCCCGCGGACAAGGCCATCTTAAAACGTGATTCACTCTGCTTCAGCGCTCTCTCGGTCTGTTTACGATCAGTGATATCTACGATCGCACCGACATAACCTCTGAGGTTTCCCGTTGTGTCGAGTTCCGGCACAGCCTCACCGACGACCCAAACAGTTTTGCCGCCATGCACGAAGCGATATTCTGATTTGAAAATGGATTTGCTTTGAACGGCAGCCCGCCACTCCTCCAGCACGCGATCCCGATCGTCGGGATGAACGTTCCCGGCCCAACGGCTTCCTTTTGCTTCTTCCAACTGAAGTCCTGTCAGCTCTGTGCAACGTTGATTTAGATAAATGCATTCGCCGTTGGGGTCGGTCTGGAAAACTCCGACAGGCGATATTCTCGCAAGTGTTTGATAGCGATGATTATTTTCTCGTAGAGCTTTAATTTCGGCGATAAGACGCGCTTGCTCGTCCGTCTCGCTGGCGGGACAACTGGTCACACGTGCACGCGCAGCCGAGGCGATATGACGTTTTCGGTGAAGAGTCGAAACAATCGCACGAACGCAATTGTCGAGACGGGCAAGGAGTCTGGCCGAATGTCCCAAAACCATAAATCGCCTGGGTTGTGCTGCAGGGAGGTTGAGCTGCCGACTGTATGACTTCAGTCCCCCTGTAACAACACAAACTTATTCACAGTGAATATTAAGTAAGTTAGTCCAATGCGATGATGTGTCCAAACTTGTTTTCTTTTTGGTTGGAAAATGCAATATCGCGCGCGTGTCATTACCAGAGAAGAAGCCATTAAAGGCGGCGTGGATGCTTATCCTCGCTACGGTGGGATGGAGCTTGAGCTTTCTTTCGATGAAGGCGTTGGTGATGACACAACAAACGATCGTTCCGACAGCCGACACGATGTTTCTTTCGTCGCTTTCGATCATAGCGCGATTTGGCATTTCGGCACTCGTGCTGCTTTTCCTCTGCCTTCCCAATCTTAAGCGGCTAACGCAATTAGAGCTCGTTCAAGGACTAGGTCTTGGAATCATCGGCGGTATCGGATTGTTACTCCAGATGGATGGCGTCAACTATACGAAGGGGTCAACATCAGCGTTCCTGACCCAATGCTACTGTTTATTTATTCCGCTCATCGTAGCCATACGCGACCGCCGCTGGCCCGCCCCCTTTCTTTTCATCAGCACCGTCATGGTATTGGCCGGTGTAGCAATCCTGTCCGAAGCCTTTTTTACAATTGAGGTGAGGCCATTCGCACTCAAGTGGCATTCGCTTTATATGGGGCGCGGGGAATGGGAAACCATTTTGGCGACGGTGTTTTTTACGGGACAGATTCTGTGGTTGGAACGACCAAAGTTTCTGCGCAATGATCCAAACCGATTTTCACTCGTGATGTTCGCGTGCACTGCACTAATCGTATTACCAGTCCCATTGTTTTCACATTCATCATGGCATGATGCTGCGGTCGCATTCAGTTCACCCGCTGCTTTGCTGTTCATCGGCATCCTGACGGGCGTGTGCACCATGGGCAGTTACGTCATAATGAATTTCTGGCAGCCACATATCGAGGCATCAAAAGCTGGTTTGATCTATTGCGCCGAACCCGTATTCGTCAGCATCTTCGCTTTATTTCTGCCACAGGTGTTCTCGACACTGGCAGATATAAATTATCCGAACGAGACCTGGACAGTTCATCTGTTGACCGGAGGAGGCCTGATTACTGGCGCCAACATCTTAATCATGTGGCAAACTGCGCACGCTGCCATCAGGCGAGCAGAGTCAGCTTCGACGACTAAACCATCCGAAAGCTCATAGGGAAGTTTTGCGTTGCGAGATACGACAGTTGATCTAGACTCGCCTTACTCAAGGTTCCTATGTACTTCGGCGTCGATTACCATCCTGAGCATTGGACTTTCCCAAACGCTGGCACCGCCGAACAACCTGAAGCCCGGTGGGAGCGTGACGCTGAACTTATGGCCAAAGCCGGGTTCAATGTTATACGAATGGGTGAAGCAGTTTGGGGACTCTGTGAACCGGAAGAAGGAAAGTTTCAGTTCGATTGGCTCAGACGAGTAATGGATGTGATGGCTCAAGCCGGAATCCAGACAGTACTCGCCACTCCCACATCGAGCCCTCCCCTGTGGCTTTCGAAAAAGCACCCGGAGATATTACCTGTTCTCGAAGACGGATCCGTATTGCATGAAGGCACACGTCACGCAGCATGTTTGAACAGCGACATCTATTGGAGCTATGCAAAGGCGATCGTCAATGAAATGGCCACTGCTCTTGGATCTCACCCCCAACTGATTGCATGGCAAATCGATAACAACATGGGGGGACGACTGCGTGATCTGCCATTCAATGAGGAGACGCGACGCGACTGGCAGGCGTGGCTTCAAGCGAAATACGAAACGATTCAGCGCCTGAACGAAATGATGGGCTGGTCATTTCTTGGCCAGACGATTACGGATTGGTCACAGGTGCCTATGCCGATGAAGGCGCCGTCAGTTCATAATCCGGCATTGCACGTCGATTGGAACCGTTTTTGTAGCGACACCGCCGTTGCATTCATTCGGATGCAAGCGGATCTGTTGCACGAGATCACACCGAATATTCCAGTCACATCGAATCTTCGAAGTTTCTTCCCCTCACACCTTAACTTATTTGATACAGCTGAGCCGCTGGATTTTGTTTCCGCAATCAGCAATGCGAATATCAAGTCGAGATCAGCCGAGAACGCGCTCGAACTCGACCTGATGCGCTCCCTGAAGAAAACCGGTTATAAGATGCCCGATGACGATCAGGGATTTTGGGTCATTGAACAGAAAGCGGGCAACGTCAATTGGCAGGATGTCAACTCCCTGGCACGTCCCGGCGTGGTCCGACTATTCACTTATCAGGCGCTTTCGCGTGGCGCTGACGGGATTCTCTTTTACTTTTGGCGGCAGCCGCGCGTTGGATCAGAAACATTTTATGGAGGGGTCCTCACCCACGACGGCCGGGGCGACAATCGCGTGTACAAAGAGATCAGCGAAATTGGAGAAGAGCTGAAACGACTCGCACCCGCAATCAAAGGCAGCAAGATTTCGGCTGAAGTTGCTATTCTTTACACATACGAAAACGAATGGGCGTTATCGTATCCACGACAACCAAATCAATTCTTCAAGCTGCGTGATCACGTCCAACTTTTTCACTCCGGCTTTCATGATCGAAACATTCCAGTGGATTTTGCGAAACCCACTGACGATCTTTCGAAATATAAGGTGGTGATTGCGCCGTCACTCCATCTCCTCGCCGGTGGCGAAGCTGACCGGCTGAAATTGTACGTCCAGAACGGCGGCACGCTACTGGGTACGTTTAATACAGGAATGGTCGATGAACATCACATCGCGCCAGACAATGGATTTCCACACGATCTCACGGATCTTTTCGGACTCGAAGTTCAGGAATTTGATCCAATTGCCCCGGAAGAAGAAAATCACCTGACTTTCAAAGGGCAATTTCACACGACTCATCTTCATATGGCGAAGTTGTGGTGTGATGTAATCGAGCCAAAGGGCTGCGAGGTCCTTGGCAGCTTCACACGCGATTTTTATGCAGGCCGTCCTGCCATGACGCTCAATCATTTTGGTAATGGAAGAGCGATTTATCTGGGTACGATGAGCCAGCAGGCATTTTATTACGATCTCGTCGCCTGGCTCCGTCAATTGTGCAACCTCACCTCACTCCTAAAAGTACCGGATACCGTCGAGGTCAGCATGCGTCAAAATCACGATATGCGGGTGTTCTTCCTCTTGAATCATCAGAATAGCCCGGTGCGAATTCAGTTTTATAAGCCGATGCATGATTTTCTGAGTGGCAAGACGTTCACGGGCAATTACGATATACCACCGCACGGCGTCCTCGTGCTGGATGAACATCCGAGATCGTAATCGATGAAGCCGCCGTTTTTCCGCAAACCACAAACACCCCGTTCGTCCGCCCGGCAACGGACACTCGCCGCATGGCGCGGCATTGATGTTACACCTCTCGAGAAAGCCCGGGAACAAAACAGTAAACAGGTCAATGACGTCCTGCCAAAAATCCTGACCGAACTCCGCATCGACCGGCGGCAGTCGGAAACGGAAGTCCTCAAAGTCTGGAACAACCTTATCGACCCGAACATCGTCGCGCATGCAAAACCAACCGGGCTCAATAAAGGCACTCTGTTCGTCACGGTTGACAGCAGCGTCTGGCTGGACGAAATCGTCCGCTACCGCCGGCGCGAAATTTTAGAACGACTACAGCACAGCTTCGGCAAAGACCTGATTACGCGTATTTCTTATCGCGTGGGCTAATTCTTTGCAGTCAAACAGTTCCGCACCGCGTTGAGAAGTTTCTCAGGAGGATACGGCTTTGGTAAAAAGTTGTAATCTTCGCGAAACGACACTTCCGTTCCCAGTAATGCCGGGCTATAGCCGCTCGTGTACAATACTTTGAGTCGCGGGTTTTGTGTCGTAAGAATTTCAGCGAGTTCCACGCCGTCGATTCCCTCTGGCATCTTCATGTCCGTAAGCAGCAGATCGATTTTTTCACGATGAGCCTGCCACACATCGAGAGCCTTCACGCCAGAGCTGGCTTGTAACACGTCGTAGCCCCCTGCTTCTAAAATCCCGGCGACCAGGTCCAGCAAGTCCGGTTCGTCCTCAACAACAAGGACCGTTTCTTTCGCTTGATCTACCGCTACGGTGGCGGGGATCGGCGATAGGCCCACAACGGTCCGTGATGCGCATGGCAAATAAACCGTAAACGTTGTGCCCACGCCAAGACGGCTATTAACTTCGATCCAACCTTTGTGTTGTTTAACAATGCCATATACCGCCGCGAGACCGAGACCAGGACCTTTGCCCACATCTTTCGTCGTGTAAAACGGCTCGAAAATGTGGCTAAGACTTGCCGAATCCATTCCGCAGCCAGTGTCTTCGATGCTTAACGCAATGAAAGTTCCGGTTTGCGCTTCGCAATTCCGTCTAGCATACGCCTTATCCACGTCTACGAGTTTCGTGGTTATCGTTACCACACCGCTTTGGTGCATCGCGTCGCGTGCGTTTGCGGTGAGGTTCACGATCAGTTGCTCGATCATTGCAGCGTCGGCCAATGTTTCCGGAAGCGTTGGATCACAGTTCAACTCCAGAAAGATGCGTTCGCCGAGGACATGGTGCAGAATGCTCTCGAGATTCTTCAACACGTCGTTCAGATCGAGCGGCGCCGGAACCATGCGCTGCCTGCGCCCAAAAGTAAGTAATTGACGCGTCAATGTCGTCGCCCGATCAGCGGCCGCGGCGATGCGGTTCAACGAATCGAGAACCTCAGGCCGGGTTTCCTGCTCCACGAGCAAGCTGGTGTGCCCTTGAACAATCGTCAGCAGATTATTGAAATCGTGTGCTACGCCTGCCGCGAGTTGACCGATCGACTCCATCTTCTGCATTTTGCGAATGTGCTCCTCGAAAGCCACCCGTTCACTGATATCTGTGACAAGACCATCGATGATCTGCTCCGCTTGCTGGTCAGCCGTTAACGTCTGCGTCATGGAAATCCACCGCGGGGAGCCATCAGCGCGACAGAACTCCATTTCGTAATCGCGGACGTTCTTGCTGCTTTTCAAGTCAGCGATGTGTTCGCTGAATATTTCCGAACGGAAGTAAAGTTCCTGCAAATGCGCGTCGCGTGGCAGTGTCTTCCAGCCGACCAGTTTCAGGAAACCGGGATTGGCCTGCAAAATCAACCCATCAACATTGGCGCGAAATATTCCCACGTTGAGGCGGTCCAGAAGATTTTCAAGCCGGCATTCCAGATCAAGAGCGCGTCGCTGCGTCTGCGCGTTTTCCATTGCCGCACGCGCCGAAGCTGCCAGACGCACGTAATGCTTCGGCGACTTCAAGACGTAGTCGCTGAGCCCCGCCTTCATTGCCTCGACGGCCACTTCTTCGCTACCTGTGCCGGTAAACATCAGCACCGGACAACTCGGATGTCGGGCTTTCACCGCTTGCAACACGGCGAGCCCGTCGGTCCAGCGAAGTTGAAAATCGGTAATGACGAGGTCGTAAACCGTTTCGAGGCCGGCACTCAACTCTCTCGAGTTACCGATCTCGATGGCCTGAAGATTGGGAAACTCACGGCGTAATTCACGCAGGGCGAGCAGGCGATCATCAGGATTATCATCAATGACTAAAACACGAACTGACTCTTCCATTTTCGGATGCTGTCTGGAGGCTTTCGGGTTGAATTTCTGGCTGTTCGTTCAACATGAACCAATACATCTCGAGAGCTTTCACCATATCCAGAAGGCCCTCGAAAGTAACTGGTTTGACGAGGTAAGAATTTGCACCAAGCTCGTAAGCTCGATTGACGTCAGTCGATTGCTTCGACGACGTGAGAACAACGACCGGAATGCGACGGATCGCAGCTTCCTGTTGCCGCATCCACGCCAATACTTCTAATCCGCTCCGTCGCGGGAGCTTTAGATCCAGAAGCATCAGCATCGGAAACGAACGCGGGCCGCGACCTGCGGCGGCCAGCTCACTCAAAAACGCGATCGCCTCTTCACCATCGGAAACAACATCGATAGGATTGATAATTCTTGCCTTGGCGAACGCTCGTTGCATCAAAAAGACGTCGTTTGACTCGTCTTCAGCAAGCAGAATTCTGGCTTGGGAGTTCATATTACGCAGTTGGACTCAAAGTCCCTGACGCTTCTCACATTTGGCAAAGGCCACATCGCGAGTCTACTAATAGCAATTCTCAGACCGCAACCTGTAGCGGTTCCAAAATCAGGGAAACCCTTTAGTGGTGGTTAGCAAAACTTGCGCAAACCATCTCAGGGATATGGATGAGACGCCTTTTTAGAGGTAAAATTCACAACAAAGAGGTCCAAAATCCTTAGCCACACTGGTCGAATAGTTCGGCAAAAGCGGATGTCCCTCCTTCCACCATCGCCGACAACCGTAATCATTCGATCCAGTCGTGGCCTATCGTTTGCTATTGGGACCCTCCACTCAGACGACCAAAACCACGTAAGTCCCTGAAACCAAATTCCTTTTCCCGAAAAACGTTCCAAAAAGAGCTGTACTTTTTCCGGGAAACCGCAGGAATGTCTTCTCCGCCCTGGTTCGACGACGATATTCCGCGGAACCTTCTCATTTCTGCTGCTGTTTTCATCATATTCCGCGGGAAGGGGTCCTCCGGACTAATCAAAACCAAAATATCCCGGAATATTTCCGTTTCGGCCGATCTTTTACCGATATCCCACGGAATGTTGAGCCGCGCACTATTCTTTCGTTTCCATTCCGCGGATTCCCGTCTCCCGACTGGGGTTGAAAAGACATTCCCGCTGGTTCCGGCTTTTTTAGACGCATTTTTAAGAATATCGCGCGGATTATTTCCATTTTGGGGGCCATTTTTAAAACATCCCGCGGTTTCCAGACAAAATCGCTGGTCTGATGAGACTATTCCGCTGCGCGCCAGAATTTTGCCTGATCTGCAAAGAGTTTCCCGCAGTTTGCCAGCAAAACGGCTGCTCTTTTAGAAGTATCCCGAGGATCATTTCCAATTTGCCCGCGATCCCCGAAGGCCCCTGAATTTCAGCTCACTAGGGTTTGGCCGGTTTCGGCGCTTCCGTCGCGGCGGGTTCTGGGAGATTCAATTTTGTCCGCAATCGAATCGCCGCAGGACGAGTCAAGCCATGCTCAGGATCCAGCAACTCTTTGAGCACATTCGCCTTCATCTCAGGAAGCGGCGGTAATGCAACCCGCACCTCGGCACCTTTCACCGCCGTCATGAACCGGCTATGGATTAATGAAGCAAGGCGCTCATAGTTAACCGCTCGGTCATCTTCATCCTGGATCAATGATAAACACGACTGAACAAGCAACCCGCTGATGGCTGCTGCCGTTTTGTTAACGTCAGTCTCATTGGTAATCTCGATAACATTCTGAATCGCGTACTCGTCCAACGTCAGGTTGGCAGGCACCGCTTCAGGATAAGTTTTCTTCAGATAATCGAACCAGTACTGAGCCTCTTTCTGCCTGTTGTACAAATACAAATAATAGGGGACCTTCTTCAGGAAGTTTTTATGGCCCGTTCTTGGCTGGTCGCGAAGACTTGGATCCTTTGATTTAAGCAACTCCTCGTAAGACTTATTGACGTTGGCAACACCATCGAGGTTCGGGCGCGTTGCGATTGAACCATCGAGTTTGTTCTCGTCGATAGCACCGCGTTCGAATGACATTTGCATCGTCTGATAAATCGAACGGTAAAGCATCCCTTGATCTTCCTGTTTTCCACGCCGGCGCCCCACATCAGCCCAGTAAATTGCATGCGCATCCGGCAAGCGCCATTCAAGAGGCCCGTAGTTGTCGTCAACCTCTTTCA
>CBHWET010000027.1:0-24195 GCA_966112985.1 uncultured bacterium
GCAATGAGTTCCGCGGGTAATTCAATCGCTTGTGTCGTTCTCAAGGAATTGAATTGCGACGTAGCCGAGTTCGTTCGCCAGTGCGATAGCGTGCTTTCGATGCGCTCCAGCTCGGCATCAATTTCACGTTGTAACCGCGGAACATTCTTTGGCGACTCGCGGAATTTCACGCTCCACGTTGTACCGAAGGCTTTTCCGTGCAATTCGAGGACGCTATGTGTTTTGGCACCCGCTAAAACATGTCGCGGTGCGAACACAACAACGGCACCAATAATGAGCAGAACCAATGCAACAATGTCCCTCGCTCCAAACCGGTCCGATGCACCCGTTATCCGCATAAACCGCAGCAACGCGCCCGTCGGACAACCGAATCGGCAATAAGCCATTGGAACGAACAGTGAAAAAACAAGTCCTGTAATCGCGATGACGGTTGCGGCAAGGGCGGTTCCACGAAGCGTCCATGCATCAAAAGCCTCAAGTTTCGCCAAATCAAGGCGCGACGCGGACAGCGCAATCAGGAACGCCACACACAATAATATCCATGGCAGAGTGCGAAGGTATTTCATGACGGAACCCGGAACGGTGAGGTGCAGTTTTTTAAATCGTCCCAACCATTCCTGTGCCGCGCCGTGGGGACAGAGTTGATAACAATATACTTGCTGTCGTGTCGCCCATGGTACCAGCAAAGCCACAGCCCCAAGAGCAACCAGGGATGGAGCGAGTTGCCATGCCAAACCGTTCTTCGCCCATCCGGCCAGTAATGCGAGCGACAATAAATCGCCGCACCATAAACCAAAGACACCAATCAAAATGGCCTGCCATGCGAAACGGACCCATCGCTTTCCCCGCAATGAACTGAACGTCATCACGATGCTGCCGAGAACAATTCCGCCGAGCACCCAATCCTTGGTTCTGTGCGAAGAAATTCCCTGCGGCTCTTGTTTCAAATCTGCAGCAAACCGCTTCTGTATGCCTTCCGCCACAGCAAAGCTTGTTTCAGTCGCGCCAGAAACTCCTTCCAACCCGGCTTTCTTCAAGTCCATTACCGCCCACTGCGCAACGCTGAACCCGCTCAGTTGTTTCAGGTATCCGGCGTCTTCACGGACACTGTCGGCGTATTCATCAGTGTCATAACTTTTCCGTAATCGGATCCCGGTGAGACGTTGGCCATCTGGTGTTACCGCAAGCAGCGACTCCGTTGGACCACTGTGACCGTGAGTGTAATCAGAATACGGTGATGTTCGAACCGCGAAACCCAGCAGCTGTCCACGTTTGTCAGTAACAGCATTCCAGCCGACGCGCTTCTGATCTGGTTCAAATGCAGCAGCGTCTGGAAACAAAGAACGAATTTCGTCTATCGTCAGCGGATCTGGAAAACGCAACGATTCCGCGCGGCCGGCGAGTCGTTTCTGCACGGCTTCCGCGATGCCAAGGCTCGTGAGTGTGGAACCTGCAACTCCATCAATTTTCGGCATCGCATCTCGAGACGGTACCCAACCAACAAAACGCTTCCAGAATCCTTCCGCGCCTTTGACGTCCCTGACATGCGCCGTCGTATCGCCACTAGCCACCAACTCCATGCCGATGATCTTCCCCGATTTGTTTATTCCAACGAGGACGTTATTAGGTCCGGCATATCCGATGACAGAATCAGCTTGCGGCGACGTGGTCGTGACAAAGCCAACCAGACGATCATTCACATCGAAGACTTCGTCGATTCCGTTCGTTTGCCGGGCCAATGAAACGCGGAATGCTTCCGGAAAAAATCGCGCCGCCTGCTCGACGGAGATGGAGGAGTGCTTGAAGCGCGTTTCGTTTTTTTCTGCCGAGACGTGAAGCAGCCACGCGGCGGCCATCAAGGCCAGCAAGCGCCAGAGGCGCAGCATCCATGAACGAGTTCGCGACACGATTGTTCGCAGAGATTAAGGTTTCGCCTCAACCACCTGCAAGCAATCCGCATGAACAAAACCATCCGCACCAGCTGTGGATAACACGACGGAGTTGCTCTTCCCTTGTTGGAATTCAAACACGCCAAGGGAGTGGAAGCCTTTCGGATCGCTTGCGTTCTCCTGCTGGTTCACGCGCAGCTTTAGAGCTGGGCCATTATCTTTTTGAATGGCACAAAGCGCTTTCGTCGCCCGATTCGAGTGTCCAGCCCACGACAGCCGCACTTCGTATTTGCCCGTTTTGGGAACGGTGAATGCATAGCGAGCCTCTGCGTTCTCACCCTTTGCGTAACGATAACCTTCTCCAACGTGCGGAGTTAATTTGGAAGCTTCGGTCCAGGTGCCTTTAAACGTTGCGGCGGAATCATCAATGACAATGCCCGGCAAATCCTTCGAAGCCATCGAATTCGTAGCTTTCACATCCGTTTTGACGCGCGCCGCGATCGACAACGGATCTGCTTCCTTGCGGAAAAACGGCTGAACCTCATTGATCGTTGGATCGCGATAGAGTTTTCCTTCGAGAGAATCACGTCTCATAGCACCCGGCTGCGAAACCAAATCGAGCAGCAATGACAGCTGCTTTTCATAAACACCTCGAGGGCTGACATTCTTCGCGACGCAGATGTAAGCTGCCTTGCCAACGACTTCGCCCATCATGCCGCAAGTGCGCATCACTCGAATCGTTCCCAGGGCCTGATGCGTCACGCTCACACAGCGTCCCGCCATGAATAGATTTGGAACGTTCGTGGAATAGAAGCATCGATATGGAACAGGATAGCCATCCTTTTTGTCCACCCCTGCCCCGAATTCTGCGCGAGAGATAAACGGATTATCAGGAAACTTCTTCGCGTACTGTTCCTTTGGATAATGGAGGTCGATGTCCCACGTTGTTGCGACGCATCCATCCGGAAAGTCCCGCTGCGCAATGATATCTTCGCGGGACAGGATTACATCGCCCTGCAGCAATCGCGATTCGCGCGGACCGCCCACGTAAGCCACCCACTTCAAAGCACTGTTCACGTGTTTGTCTTTTTCAGCACCGGTCTTTAGCGCGCTGAAAGCACCATAAGCCGCACGCAAATTCCAATCGCGAATCAACTCCGCACCCTTGATGGGATCTTTGTCGAAGCCCGATTCCCAAAACCATTCGGCTTTCATGAACAATTTCCCGTCGATCGTTGATTTGCTTTTACGCATCGCCGGGAAGTCGCCGACCTCCAGTGGCAAAGCCCATGGAGTTTCCTGCCATGGCTGCGGCTCTTCTTCGTCCTGCCAGTACCAGAGGTTCGACATCCCCATGCGGCCTTTCGGTTCCATGGAATATTTCGCACCGGCGCGCGCACCGAGTTCGCCGTGTCCCGTGCAATCGACAAAAAACTTCCCGCGGAATCGGCGTTCATGACCAGTGCGGACATCCAGCGCCGTCACGGCAACAACATGTCCGTCTTTGGAATCCACTTCGACGTCGTGCATGAAATGGCCGAGGAAAAGCGACATCGTCTTTTCACGCCGACACACTTGTTCTTTCACATCCGCACCGAAGTAACTCGGATCGGCAGGACAATCAGGTGCGTGATCTGCAAATTCTTCGACTATTTCACCGAGGTGCGGATACTTGCCGCGCATCGTTCCGCCGTTCGCCCACACGCGGATCTCGCTGCTGCCATTTCCGCCAAGAACAAATCGGTCCTGGATAAAAGCAACTTTGAGCGATTGCCGCGCGGCCGAAATGGCCGCCCCCATCCCGGAATAACCACCACCGACAACCACCAAATCAAATTCACCTGCATCGTCCGGTCCAGAAGGAAGGTTCAACCATTTATGACGAGCTGCTTCGAGATCAGTGCCCTCGGGCGGACGGTAATTTGCATCAGCACTAAAGATGATCGCATCACAGCGTCCATCGAATCCCGTGAGATCATGCAGGGCCAACGTCGTGTCACCATCCAATTGCACCGGCCCGCCGCTTTGCCAATGCCATTCTGCCCCTTCGGTTCCAAACAGCGTCGACAGCGGTTTACCATTCACCACAAGTTGAAAACGTCCCGGCTTGCCGGGCGCATTCCAAGGTGCAACCCAATCCTTCGTCCGCACCCAGACATAATATTGCCCCGGCTTAGCCGCGCTGATCTTTGTTGTCGCATCGGTAACTGGCTTTCCGATGCCGTGCGCGAGCAGATAAGGCGATCCCATCCCCACGACGAATTGAGTATCCAAAGACCATCCACCGTGATCCGCGAATGATTCCGCTTCGATGAAGATCGGCTCCGCAGCGGGCACAACCAGCGCCGAAGTGAAAAGAACAAAACTGGCGAGTAAGCGATTCATAGTTTAAGCCGGGTGACGTAGATCATAGCTGAAAGCCAAGGCGATGGACAATCTTTGCGCGACCCGGGTTACAACCGCAGTCCGACGAAAAGAAAAGTTTTCTTCTTCAGCATTTTGTGGTTCTTTCTAGCTCCATCTTTATGAGCCAATACAAAGTCCTCGTCGTCGGCATGGGCAAACGCGGTATGCACCACGCCACCAGTTTCAACGCCAATCCAAAATTTAAAGTCGTCGGCATCTGCGATATCGACCAGACGCGTCTCAATGACGCCGCGGCGAAACTCGGCGGACCTGAAACGAGCCTCGATGCTCCGGCTCTCGCCAAGAAATTGAAGCCTGATGTTTTCTGTTTCTGCACGCTCCCGAATCTTCGCATGCCGATGATCCAGGCTGCTGTCGATTCAGGCGCCAAGCTCATCGCATTCGAAAAACCTGTGTCCCTCACCAGCGCTGAAATGCTGCAGATTCGCGACACGCTCCGCAAAGCCGGCGTGAAAGCCGTCGTCAGCCATCAGCATCGCTACGGCAAACATTACCAGAAGGTGAAGGAAATCGCTGCGAGCGGACAACTCGGCCGCGTCCACACGGTTTACGCTTCGGCGACGGGCTGGATGACCCACATGCTTTCTCACCTCATCGACTACACGATGTGGTACAACGATTATTCACCCGGCATTTGGGCGATGGCTCAGGCCGCCGGTAAGGCGAAGTTCGCCGACAATCATCCGTCGCCGGATTACATCGCTGGTTTCGTTCAATTCGCCAATGGTGTCCGCGGCATTTATGAATGCGGCGCCGGCGCTCCTGACCAACCGGAGGTCGCCAAGTGGTGGGGCAAGAATCGTCTCTGCGTTCAAGGCACGGAAGGTTTCGTCGAAGTGCTGACGAACGGCGGCTGGCGCGCGGTCACGAAGAGTGGCGGCTATCAGGTTGGCGAAGGCGCAATGAACTACGACGCCGACATGCCTCCTTACATCCAGGAAATGGCAGATTGGCTCGACGGCAAGAAGGAACATCAATGCAATATCGAACACGCCTGCCTCGGTGCCGAAGTGATGTTCGCGCTGCAACGTTCCGCCGCCGAAGGTGGCCAGGTTACCTTGCCGCTCACAAAAGGTGCCGATGAACAATGCCTGTTGAAGAGCAAGCTCTCCGACGCGCAGGTTCTTGTTTCCTACGAAGGCAACAAGAAAGAATTCGGTCTCGCCTAAGTTATTTCGTTTATTCCAGAGCGGACGAACACAAGTTCGTCCGCTTTTTTTATCCCGATAAAATCATAAAACGCGGAAATCAGACCTCCGGATCACATAAAATCGCCGCATAGGAAGATGCGGTATTTTTCCACCAACAAAATTTACCATTTCCGCGGTAATTGCTTAGCGCTATCAATGGATCGACCCACGACCGCAGGCGGCAGCGATTTTCACCTTCAGAAATCGAACATTTTTTCCGTGTCCCCTGCCCGACTTCGTGTTTTATTCCCCGCCGATGGAAGTCATCATTCAACCTGACAAAAACGCCGTTGCCGAACTCGCCGCAGCAATTATCGCGAAAGATATTCGCGCCAATGCACATCTCGTCCTTGGTCTTGCCACGGGGCGCACGATGGAATCGCTTTACCAATCGCTCGTGCAAAAACACAAGACGGAGAAGCTCGACTTCTCCCTTTGCACAACGTTTAACCTCGACGAATACGTCGGGCTCTCCGCGCAGGATCCGCACTCGTATCACAGTTACATGTGCAAGCACTTGTTCAATCACGTGAACATCGACTTGCGCAATACTCATTTACCAAATGGCCTGGCGAAAGATCTGGATGCCGAGTGCGTGAATTACGAAAACCTCATCAAGAAATTCGGCGGCATTGATTTGCAACTCCTCGGGATCGGCAAAGCGGGTCACATCGGCTTCAACGAACCTCTCTCTGCCCTGCTCTCCCGGACTCGCGTCAAAGCGTTGACTCCGACAACAATCAGCCAGAACGCTACACTCTTCGACAACCAAACCGAGGTG
Organism: uncultured bacterium; assembly: GCA_966112985.1. Lineage (GTDB taxonomy): Bacteria > Verrucomicrobiota > Verrucomicrobiia > Limisphaerales > JACDHS01 > CBHWET01. Next base: position 6,288 of record CBHWET010000027.1, read on the forward strand.
CCACGTCGCGCCATCACGATGGGTGTCGGAACAATTCTCGATGCCCGTAAATGCCTGCTCGTCGCCACCGGTGCTGACAAGGCTGAAATCATCGCGAAAGCGGTCGAAGGCCCAATCACTTCAATGATCTCTGCCACTGCGTTGCAACTGCACCGTAAATGCACGGTCGTTGTCGATGAGGCCGCAGCGAGCAAATTGCAGGCAGCCGATTACTATCGTTGGATCTTCAATAACGAACCGGAATGGGAAGAGTTTCGATAGAGGTTTGATTCTCGCCGCAACTGTGTCGGGCAATCCCTAGCTGCACGCAACGGGTTGTTCTCGCAAAGGCCGCGCTTATTGTCGTTGATGACGATAGCAGCACGCGGCTTTCTGTCGCCATTTACTTACCCCGGGACTTCTGGAAAGTGTAGAAACCTTGGGATTTCGGGCGATGACAACTGATTCACCAGTAACGGTTGCGCTCATGCGCAAAGTGAAACCCGGACGTGAGGAGGAATTCGAACGCGCGTTGCATGAATTCGTGGCGCAGTCACTGCAGACGCCGGGACAACTTGGTGTTCACGTGCTTAGGCCGCCAGAAGGCTCACACTCGCGTGAATATGGAATCTTACGCAACTTCAGGTCTGCACACGATCGGGATCAATTTTACAAAGGCCAACTTTTTCAAGAATGGAAAGACCGCGTCGCCGACATGGTCGAAGGCGAACCGCGCTACGACCACTTAACCGGCCTCGAAACCTGGTTCACGCTTCCTGGCCAGCCGTCCATCGTTCCGCCGCCGCGCAGCAAAATGGGAGCTGTTACATTAATTGGCGTTTACCCCGTAAGCCTCGCCATCGGACTTTTTCTCTCCCCATATCTCAAACAATTGCCGCTGGCCCTCAATCTATTACTCGTATCAGGAATTATCGTCGTCCTTCTCACCTGGGTCGTAATGCCACTGCTGACAAAATTGCTGAAGCCATGGCTTTACCCGCAACAAGGAACGTAATTTATGAAAGAGAACTTACCCGCTGCAGAACTGATTCTGCACAACGGAAACATCACCACACTCGATCCGAAACATCCGAATGCTCACAATGTGGCGATCGTCGGTGGCAAAATCATTGGGGTCGACAATGAGGATTACCGGCGTGCGTCCACCACTCGTATGATCGACCTTAGAGGACAGCGAGTCATTCCCGGCCTCAACGATTCGCATCTGCACATCATTCGTGGCGGACTCAACTACAACATGGAACTTCGCTGGGATGGAGTTCCCTCATTGGCCGACGCGATGCGCATGCTGCAAGAACAAGTGGAACGCACTCCTGCCGGTCAATGGGTTCGTGTGGTCGGCGGATGGACGGAGTTTCAATTTGCTGAACGCCGCATGCCGACGCTCGACGAAATCAACGCCATAGCTCCTGACACGCCTGTGTTTGTTCTTCACCTGTATTCCCGGGCATTATTGAACCGAGCAGCTTTGCGGGCTTGCGGATACACAAAGGACTCGCCGAATCCCCCAGGCGGCGAAATTCAACGCGATCGCAATGGCCATCCTACGGGCTTGTTGATCGCCCGTCCGAACGCGACGATCCTTTACGCCACGCTAGCGAAAGGTCCAAAGCTGCCGCCGGAGCATCAGATGAATTCAACGCGGCATTTCATGCGCGAGTTGAACCGGTTGGGATTGACGAGCGCAATCGATGCGGGCGGTGGTTATCAAAATTATCCAGAAGATTACGCCGTCATCGAAGAACTTCATCGTCGCGGCGAAATGACGTTGCGCATCGCTTACAACCTTTTCACGCAAAAGCCAAAAAAGGAAAAAGAAGATTTCGCGCGCTGGATCAAGATGACTGCTCCCGGGCAGGGCGACGATTTTTACAGATGCAATGGCGGGGGCGAAATGCTCGTCTTCTCAGCGGCCGATTTCGAAGACTTTATGGAGCCGCGGCCTGATCTTCCGTCAACCCTGGAAAACGACCTGAAAGATGTGGTCGCAATGCTCGTTGCAAATAAGTGGCCGTTCCGGCTACACGCCACTTACGACGAAAGCATTACGCGGTTTTTAAATGTCTTTGAAGAAGTGAATCGTGATATTCCCTTCAAAGGTCTGAACTGGTTCTTCGATCACTGCGAAACAATCACCGATCGCAATCTGGAGCGGATCAAAGCGCTTGAGGGTGGTATTGCCGTGCAACACCGAATGGCGTATCAGGGCGAATATTTTATCGAGCGCTACGGGAAGAAGGCCGCGGAACGCACACCACCGATCCGACGGATGCTGGAAATGGGTATCCCCGTTGGCGCCGGGACGGATGCTACTCGCGTCGCGAGCTACAATCCCTGGGTATCGCTTTATTGGATGGTCACAGGAAAGACGGTTGGTGGTGCTTCGATTTATCCGGAAAACAACCAGCTCCGCCGCGAAGAAGCGCTGCGTCTTTACACGCAAGGCAGTAGCTGGTTTTCAAATGACGTTGGCAAAAAGGGCGCGATTGCGGCAGGACAATTTGCGGATCTCGCAGTGCTTAACGCCGACTACATGTCAGTTCCAGACGAGGAAATTAAAGGCATTGAATCAGACCTCACGATTGTCGACGGCAATATTGTTTATGCTGTTGGAAATTTTTCCGGGTACGACCCCGAGCCGCTGCCGATCTTGCCGGAATGGTCCCCGATTAAAGTATTCGGCGGATACGGCGCACCACTCGACATCGGAAAAGCAGCACGGGCCGGCGTGCCTGTTCCAGAACACGCTCATATTCATCAATTCCGGCAACGGAGTTGCGGCCATTCACTATTGGAATTGTGGAATGGACTTAAAGCAACTCCGCACGGTTTCGCCGGTTTTTGGGGTCTTGGCTGCGACTGTTTCGCTTTCTAACCTCGTCCTTCGAACAGCGCTTGGTTAACGGCTGCTCGCACGTTGTTGCGGCAGTTCGTAAACGCCAAACCAGCGCTGACTATTCGAGGCGGAACCTGTCACCTCAAACGTGACTGGCTTTCCGGCTTGCAACCAGACACTGGAAACACTGATCGTCAAAACGCCATTGCTGTCTTCGGCATTGTTCTCCATGACCGAGTAACGAACCGTTACTTCCTTTGCCGGATGTTCCCAGACGGCGTCGGTTGTGGTGACATCGAATGCGACGGCAGATTTCCCATTCACTTTCAGATAAAATTTCCCCGCTGGATCCGAGAGATATCCAACGCCAATGGGCAAGCGGAAGGTATAAAAGGTTCTCGGCTTTACTTCCTTCAACGGCTCACTTTGCCAAACGACCTTTGAACTGCCGTCCGTCTGACGGCAATGCGCGAGCGGCAGTGTGCCGAGCCAGCTGGGATAATCGAGTTTCTCAGCCGCGCTCACGACGCGAGCTAAACCATTGACGCCATCCGCAAGAAAGTTCTTTCGCGACTCAGCCGCTTTCTCCGCACTCGCACTACCAAACTTTGCAGGCTGCGATTTCAGAAATGCTATGAGATCCGCAAAATCCTGCGGCGATTTCCCCTCCTCCAAGCCTTCGGGCATCAAGGAGAGCGTGGAGGCTTTCATCTCCGCAATCTGCGAGCGCAAGATGTCTTCGTGTCCCCCACCCGCCTGAACCAGAGTCAGACTCGTCGCGGTTTCATTCTTGATCACACCCGAGAGGGATCGTTCGTCTTTCGTTTCAATATTGTACTGAATGAAACGCGGTTCGATAATGGCATTGGGATCAAGAATCGCGGTCAGCAAATAATCAACGGGTTTGTCTGCAAGCGGCGCCAGATCAGGACCGACTGAATTGCCGACACCTTTCAAACGATGACAGCTCGAACACGTCGCCGCAAAAATCTGTGCCCCATGCTCAGGATTTCCTGCCAGCTTTGGTGTATCCGCAAATTTCTTAAGCACATCTGCACGGTTACTGGAAAAGGCAGGCAGCACCGATGCCGCGCGCTTTTGGATGGCGGCATTCGAATGCTTTTGCAACTGCTGCCGATTCGCGACCGGGATTTCGGTTGGTGAAATGGTTTTCTTCTCCACCGCGTCGAGCAATGCATTCACTCCTTCATCCCGGCTTAACACGATATCGAGCAAGGCTTCACGAATCGAAGGCGAATATTGAGTCCAACCGGCAAGGAGAAGCGAAGGAACGGTTGGCTCCTGTTGTGCGCGCAGCGAACCGAGCGCCGCCTTTTGCAATCGCGCATTGCCGCTTTGCGTGCCGAGGCTAACAAGGGTTTTCAAGTCATCCTCCTTCTTCGCAGCAGACAGCAGTCGCACGGCTGCTTCCCGCTCAGCAATGTTGGCCTTCGCATCCCGCGCGATAGCTCCGGAGTTTTGTATCGCTGCTTCGATCCTGGCGACCGCCTCAGGAACGCCTCTGTGTGGTGAATTGACAAAAGCGCTCAACGGAAGTTTTTTGCGCGTCATAGCCTCCTGCAAATTGGCCAACGCGATTAACTGCCATCCGGCAAGATGCTCTGGATTTTCAGGAGCGATCGCGACGAGCACGGGCTCGAGCACCTTCGGGTTGTCCGAGCCGAATGCCGTCGTAATCAGTTGTCCGGCAAGTTCCGCGCGGAACGGCGTCTCCGCCGGTAACGCGAGAACGGACGCAAGGATTTCGCCGGGCTGATTTACGGCGGAACTCAGGACAGCAGCACGTATCCACGAATTAGAAATGTCTTCCTTCGCAATCTCACCAAGGACCTTTCCAGCCCGCGGGTCATTCCATTCGCCGAGACTGAGTGCAAGTTGGAATCGAACAAGCTCGTCAGGATCGTGAGCGAGTTTTAGTGAAGCTTCCGCGAGTTCCGGCGATTGCTGGAAATGAGTTTCGCTCAACCGGATGACGTGCCGTCGAACCTGGGGATCGTTGTCATTCAATAACGGCAACAGTGTCTTTGCCTGAAGAGCTTTCAGGCCATCGAGAATACATAAGGCTTGAACACGCACAGCAGCGTTCTTCGTGTTGGTGACGAGTATTTCGAGAGGCGCAACGGCCGTTTTGTCCTGCCGTTGGTAAAGTTCACGATGAACAAGGTCGCGCATCGTGCCATTCGGTGAATCGAGCAACGGAACCAGTTCAGCCGTTGGCAGCTTCGTTACATCGGGTACCAAACGAAGCTTCGCATCCTTTGGATAAAGGCGGAAGATGCGTCCTTTATCTTCACCAGCGCGAACATTGAGCGTCGCCAGCGTCTCCGCAGGGATCCAGCGTGGATGTTCAATCACCTGCCGATACATGTCAGCAATCCAAAGAGCGCCGTCCGGCCCAGTGCGGATTTCCACAGGACGCGACCAGTTATCGGTCGAGGCGAAAAACTCGCTCTGTTGCTCATCATCGGCTTTGTATCCGCCAACCGTGATGCCTTCACGTTTCAAGATATTGCGGCGAACGAGGTTATGCACCGTTTCGCCAGTAAAAGTGTTTCCGTAATAATCTAGTCCCAACAAGGTATCGCGATAGATACCGATGCCGCACGCCGACGTCGTTCGATTCGCTGATTCAGGATGATTGAAGCGTTCTGCCGTTTTGCTCGCGGGAAAAAGAAGATTGGCTTCGCCATAACGCGGCACGCCGAGACGAGGTTCGGGCGCTGAAACAAATGGGTTACGACGGACGTAGCGTTCTTCCATCGGGAATTGCCAGGCGAAGTTGCTGTTATCACAACCGAACCAATCTCCCCAGTCATTACGATCACGACTCTGTTGGCTCAAGCCACTAACCGGTTCGAAATCACCTGTGTCAGGATTAAACCGAAAGTCGCGGCCACTCAGCTTGTATTCTTTGCCCGTCAGTTCACTACGAATCGTTCCGCCGAACAAACCGGCAGCGGCATACACCCAGTTGTCTAAACCCCAGCGCAAACAATTCACGCGTGCCTGGAAATTCTCTGTGTAGAAGCCGGTAAATAGTTTTTTAACAACGTCAGCCTTGCCGTCGCCATTGGTATCTTCGGCGTAAAGAATATCCGGTGCCGTGCAGATCAACACGCCTTTGCGCCATTGCATAACGCCGGTCGGAAAAGGGATGCCTTCGACAAACGTCGTTGCCTTGTCGAAATGTCCGTCGTGTTTAGATGACGTAAGAAGTTTTACTCTTCCGCCAGCCACTTTGAAGTTGCCGTCCATCCCACTCGGATAATCATGCATCTCCACGACAAGCAATTTGCCGTCAGTCGTAAAGTCCATCGCAACAGGATCAACGATCTGCGGCTCGGAAGCGGCAAGGTCGATCGTGAAATTTGGTTTGGTTCGGATAGTTTTTGGTGCCTGTTCAGCCGGCGTAGACTTCGAACCTTCAGTCTCTTTGTTCGCCGCGATAAAATCTTTAGGCATCAAATCATGAACGGCTGAAATGATGCGGTCTTCGGTATCCTCGGCGAGGCGAGTCGGACGATCATAGTAAACCATGGCACCGCCACCTTCGTATCCGCCTTCACGCCAAATCCGTTTCGAAGGGATATAACACGGAACATCATTTGCGTAGGCATTGACCCACAGCCGTTCACGATCGAATTCCTTTTTCAATCGAAGCGAATAATCGACGACGACTTCTCCCGGCAGAAACACAAGCGCAAGCTGATTGCCGAAGTTCCACGTTTGAACGAGATACGGCAACTCGGTTGGAATTTTTTCCCCCCGATCCATTCGAGCGAGCATCTTTTTGGCATGATACGAACTGCCGATGTCCTTTGTATTCTCAGCGCGCTTTTCAAATTCAGCACGCGTAGGGATCGTATCGAACGGCAAAACAATGCGTTTCGAATGACACTCGAGCTTTCCGTTGAGCGATGTGAGCGGCTTGAAGATCAATTCGTCGACGGCGCTCGTCAATTCCTGCCCGTGTTGTTTGGCGTATTCAACACCGGGTCGTGGCGCAGGGTTCGCATCGGCACCGCAACCGATTGCGGTCAGAACGACTGCCCCGGGATGATCGCGCTCCAGATATTCCTGGGCGTATCCGGCCCAGTCCGCGCAGAATTGATTCGGCTGATCCGCCAACGTCGTGCAGTGACATGCATAGTTGAGGAGCAGTGCCCGAATAGTCCCGTTTTTGTCCGAAATCTTTAAAACTGGCACATCATGATCTACAGGTCCGCCCTTCGTTCGGCGGTTCGCGGCAAAGCCAGCTTTAGTCTGTCCCCACGAGAGCGTTCCCGGTTTGCGATCTTTCAACGCGGCAATGGCGACTTTCTCCAGATTGTCGATAAACTCTTTCGTATATCGATCAATGTGCGCCTGCGCTTCCGCCGGAATTTCCATGCCGAAAATATTATCTGCGGCACCGGCGAGCTTCGGTGCTGAATGAGTATGCGAGCAGGACAAAGCAAATCGGTCCGACGTTATCCCACGTTTGCTCAATCGTTGAACCACTTCATCGCGGATGTAACTCGGAACGATACAATTATCGACTGTGATCAGAACCGCTGGACCTTCGGAATCGCTACCAAAAGCAATCGCTTTGGCGAATAGATGCTGAATTGCGCCGTTTGCTTCGCCGGCAGTGCGCCGGGCTAAATAACCATTCAAATAAACCGGGTAATTGGGAGTAATATCGATTTTCGCAGCACCAACCAGGTACGTCTTCGCTTTCTCATCTGCAGCAGGAAAAAACAATTTTCGCGCGCACGAGCGAATCTTGGTATTGGCAGCGCTAACGAGTTTAGTTTTATGAGTTGGATTCAAAGATTGTTGCGAAATGCGCGCGTCTTCCAACGCATTCATCAGTGCAGCCATGCGCGGCTCGTCGCGCAACAGAGCGTCCAGAGCAAAGTTGCGGTTTCTATCTGTAAGATTCTGGAAATTGGCCACGAGTGCCGCAGCCGCCTGCCTGGACTTAATGTCCGCAAGGCCACTGACGGCACCTTGCTGAAGCTCGCCGTTGGTGCCTTTCGCCAGATATTTCGTTAATAACGGACCACTCCGTTCAAACGTGTCCACACCCACGATTCGTAACGCATCGTATCGCGTGCCATTTTTCACCTTGGTGTTTTCCGCCATTGCTGCGGCTGCTTTCAGCGCGGCGGCCCAGCGTTTCATCAATTGAGGATCTCCTTTCACAAGTTCCGCAATCCGTTCTGAAGGCCAGACATTTTGCAGGCTCAAACCATTAATAACTCCCCCACCGATAACAACAGCTTGCCAATCTCGCAGGGGTTGTCCTTCTTCCGGCAATGATACCCGCAGCAACGCCTTCAGCTCCTTGGGGTCATTTCGCTTTCCGGCAGCGATGGCGACGCGCCATATCCATGGAATTCGTTTGTATTCTTCAACCGAATCTTCAGGGCGCAACGTCTGAACCAGTGCCGAAACGAGTTCAGCAGCTTCGCCCGAATGCGCCGCAACCAGCGCCTCCCTTTCAGAATTTGGCTTTGAATTATCGAGGATTTCTTTCGCGACATTTTCCGGATTACCCAAAACCGATGCTGCGATGCCCAGTGTCAGAACCAGAACAGCAAGAATTCGTGTGCTTTTCATGAATGCGATTTCCAGTCTACTAAAACTCCATTGTTCGTCTATCCATTCGAGGGTCTGCCTTAGAAGTGTATTGGACGCGTGATATTCAAATTCTCGGAGTTCCGCCGATATGCTGAACAGCAATCGCCACTCCTTGAGAAGCGAAACATCCATGGGTACGTTGCGACTGAAAAGGAGTGTCCATGAAAAAAAGCATCCTGTTACTTTCCCTCGCCGCACTGATCTCCGGCTGTTCCACCTATCCTCCGAATCACGCAATGTACAGTGATTACGGCTTTACCTATGACTATCGGGAGTCACCCGTTCCGGCAGCTGTGGATGTACCCGCGACGCCTACGACGACGAGCAATCCGACATTTCTTGTGCAAGTACCTCCTCCAACGGTGATTTACCAAACAACATCGACGCCCGTCGTTCAATCATCGGTTGATACAAATGCAACTGCTGAAGCCAATCCATACAAAGGTTCTTATCTGATTCCGCCGAAAGTCGTTGTGGTGCCTCAACAAACCATCATTCGTGAAGCCGCCGGGGCCGCCCCAGGTGGAGCTACGAATGTGATTCAGGGACAGGGACAACCGGCTTATCCGGGCTATCCAGGCAATACATATGTTTATCCCGGATTCATTGGAGGCGTAGTGGATACGAATGTTTCAGGTACAAACACCAATAACGTCGTTATTACGAACACGCTTAACAACACAAACAACGTCGCGATCACGAATACCCTTAACAACACCAACACTGTTGTTATCACGAACAACAATACGGCTACGAACCAGGGTTTTGCGTCGGCGACGAATCGAATTAACGAAGCAGCAGGTGCGCAACGCACGAATGCGCCATTTGCAACTCGGCCGAATACAAATGCTCCGACACCAGCGCCGGTCGGAACGCGCCCGACTAGTGCGCTCGACCGCCCCCCGACGCAGTCGACGACCGGAAGTGGAACAGGTCAGCCGGCGCAGACCACGACGGGTGGTTCATTCGCACCTCCGCCCCCCGGCACTACGCCGCTGCCAGGCACTGAACCCAAAACGCCTCCCCGGCGGTAATTCGAAAATTTTGGTCTGTGTTATTGCCGTCCGTCCGGCGCGCCCCGACGGATTTTTTTAGCGTCCGCCTTTTATTAGATTTAGTTCTTCAACGCAACAAATGGTAGACAGAACTTATTAGCGCTGCTAAAAACGCTGCTGGTCTTGAATTAGGTCTTTTAGGTAGCGAACAACACATTTGCTTCTCCATGCACCCGATTTGGGACTCCCGTATCCGGTAACAACAACCTGCTGACTTAACAACCAAATGAAGTTCGCTCTTGAAATCGGCGAAGTCGAAAAACATCTGCTTGAATACGAAAGGGACAGGCTCTCTGGTTTCTGGGTCATTCGTATCGATGGAGAAGAAGTAAAGAAGAGTAAAAAGATTCTTTTTAATCCTAAGCAGGAAGTTCACACGTTCGACGTCGGGAATTCTGAACGGCTGCACGTAAGAATCGAAATCGAGCGCGGCATTTGGGGAAATGAGAAAAAGCGCGTTTTTGTGAACGGTCGTCTCGTCAAGCTGCACCAGGGAGCCGACGATCCTGGCAGCGCTCAATCTGAAGCGGTCGACACCACGACCGGCAATTAGTCGAGCCAACGCCCCATAAAACCAATCGACTGCAGCTGCTCGGACGATTTCGCGCAACCTCGATTAGCTATCTAATAGCGTCAATTCTCGGTTTCGACGCAATTCAGCCGTCACTTGCCTATTTCCCAACGCGCACGCACGCGTTATGTTGCCTGGCTCTATTGTATGGCCGATGGCCGGATCGAAGAATTGAAAGCTTTATTGCCGCGATGCATGCTCGCCGACTGGGTGCGACTTGGTTCGCGATTGATCCGTCTTTGGCGTGACCAGCATCATCCCGACAAACACGAAGCACTGCTCAATCGCTTGGTTTCGGAAATTCACGCCTCAATCGCTTTGCGCGATCAACGGCAACTCAATGTTCCTCACGTTTCGTATCCACCAGACCTTCCCATTACAGCACGCAAAGATGAAATAGTCGCTGCCATTCGTAACAACCAGATCGTCGTAATCGCCGGCGAAACCGGCTCTGGCAAAACAACACAAATCCCCAAGATGTGTTTAGAAGCCGGGCTCGGCATCGAAGCAAAGATCGGTTGCACACAACCGCGCCGTGTCGCCGCTCTCTCCATCTCGCGCCGTATTGCCGAAGAACTAAATTGCAACTGGGGACGGGAAGTGGGCTGCAAAATCCGTTTTGATGACCGTTCAAGTGCTGAGACGTATATCAAATTGATGACGGATGGCATTCTTCTCGCCGAAACTCAAAACGACCCCGACCTTTCCGAATACAACGCGATTATTATCGACGAAGCACACGAACGTTCGTTGAACATCGATTTTCTTCTCGGTTATTTGAAAAGTCTTCTGGAACGGCGCAAAGATCTCAAACTGATCGTGACATCGGCCACGATCGATACCGAGGCGTTCTCCCGCCATTTCAACCACGCCCCAATTATCGAAGTGTCCGGTCGACTGTATCCTGTTGAAGTCATTTACAAACCCCTCGACAGCGAATCAGAAGAGCGCGGTGATATCAGTTACGTGGATGCCGCAGTGCAGGCCGCCGAAAATATCGTCTACGAAACAAATTGGGGGGACATCCTCATCTTCATGCCCGGTGAGCGCGATATCCGCGAAACCGGCGACCAGTTGGAAGGCCGCTTCGGTGGTGGTGCGGAAATCATCCCGCTCTTCGGACGGTTGAGCTCTGGAGACCAACAGCGCGTCTTCGCCCCATCAGCCCGTCGCAAAATTGTCATCGCAACGAACATCGCAGAAACATCACTCACAATTCCCGGCATTCGATATGTGATCGATACCGGACTTGCACGAATCAGCCGTTATAACTCCCGGACGCGTACACGCCGGTTGCCCGTTGAACCGGTCTCGCAAAGCAGCGCCAATCAACGCAAAGGCCGCGCGGGGCGTGTTCAGGATGGCACGTGCATCCGCCTTTATTCTGAAGAAAACTTTAATGATCGAGCTGCGTTTACGCAGCCGGAGATACAACGTTCCAATCTTGCGGAAGTAATTCTCCGGATGAAGGCGTTTCGTCTCGGCGAAATTGAAACGTTTCCCTTCGTGCAGTGTCCGACGCCCGCCGCAATCGCCAACGGCTACAGTTTATTGCAGGAACTTGGCGCGCTCGATGAACAACGTAACCTCACTGAGCTCGGAAGCGACCTCGCCCGATTGCCCATTGATCCGACACTTGGCCGAATGCTGCTGCAATCGCAACGTGAACATGCGACGCGCGAACTGTTGATCATCGCCGCCGGTCTCAGCATTCAGGATCCGCGCGAACGACCGCTCGATCAGAAGGAGGCAGCAGCAGCCGCTCATCGACAATTCAATGATCCACAATCTGACTTTCTTGCGTTGCTGAATATTTGGAATGCCGTTCACGATCAGTGGGAAAAATTGCGCACGCAGAATCAGCGCCGCAAATTCTGCAAACAGCACTTCCTTTCGTACTTGCGCATGCGCGAATGGCAGGACCTTTACGCCCAACTGCATGATGCCCTCGATGACATCAGCACCCTGAAACTAAACGACAGTAACGCCGCGTATGAACCGATTCACCGTTCCATTCTTGCGGGGTTAATTGGACACGTCGCTCACCGCGAAGAACGAAACAGTTACAAAGCCACGAACGGTCGTGTCGTGTCAGTATTTCCCGGCTCAGTTTTGTTCCAACGCGGTGAACCGCCGAAGAAGCCGGCAGCGCGCGGCAACAAACCAGCTCCCAAACCACAGGCGAGCCAACCCCAATGGATAGTTGCCGGCGAAATCGTTGAAACGTCTCAACTCTTCGCCCGAACCGTCGCCGGAATTGATCCGCAGTGGATTTTCCAACTCGCGCCGCATTGCTGCAAAGTCACACATCAGAATGCTCATTGGAGCGTTACATCTGGTCGTGTATTGGCGGATGAAGTGGTAACCCTGCACGGTTTGGAAGTACAGCGCCGAAAAGTCGCGTATGGAAACATCAACTCCAAAGAAGCGACATCGATCTTCATCAAGGCCGCTCTGGTCGAGGAAAATCTCTTACCTATTCGCAGCCAGGAAGACGATGAGACAGATGACGTGCGCGTCCTCAATCACACCGCGCGGAAACAGCCAGAGCTCCCACCTCAGTATCGTTTCCTGGAACACAACCGTGCGATCCGTCAGAAAATCGAGAACTGGCAAACGCGGGTACGCCGATACGATTTCGCGGATCTCGATAAAGCACTCACGGAATTCTACTCGAAGCACATCGAGAACGTTTCGTCGCTCCATGACCTCAATCGGTTGATTCGCGAAACCAGTGACAAGACTTTCCTGCACATTACCGAGGCTGATTTAACTCGCGGACAGGAGATCAATTACGACGCGAATGCATTTCCAGATGCGGTTCCCGTCGGAGGACAACCCGTTGCCATTTCATATGCTTACGCGCCGGGTGAGGAACACGATGGCATTACGATAAAAATTCCATTTACCCTGGCTCAAACCGCCTCCGGCAGTTTTCTCGAGTGGGCGGTGCCGGGTCTTCGCGAAGAGAAGATTGCCGAACTATTGCGTGCATTACCAAAAGCGATACGAAAGGAACTCATGCCGTTCCCACCAAAAGTGGCAGAGATTGTGCGCGACTTTCATCCGACAGGCACATCGTTCCTGCACGACCTCGGACGATTTCTCCATCAGCGTTACGGCGTGGAAGTTCCAGCGACAGCCTGGCCGACTGATGCCTTGCCGAATCATCTGCGTCCGAGAATCGAAGTCGTCGACAACAACCAAAAACCGATCACGTCGACCCGTGACCTCAATTCGCTTCGCAGTCAACTCGAGTCGGTGAAAGTCGCACCAACAAAAGACCCGGCGCATTGGCAACGCGCCGCCAATCAATGGGAGCGTTTTGCGATCACAAGCTGGAACTTCGGCGATTTGCCTGAGCGAATCACCGTCAGCGAGGACCCTACGCTGCCCGTTTACGCGTGGCCCGGATTGCAGGTCGAGGATGGCAACGTCAATCTCCGGCTGTTTCGCAGTAAGGATGCAGCACAGATCGCAAGCCTTGGCGGCGTTCAACGGCTGGTAGAACTCGCCATTCAAAAGGACCTTGGCTGGTTGGAGAAAGATTTACGGGCCTTGAATTCGCTGGCACCGCTCTACGCGCCAATAGGTTCAGTTGATGAATTGCAGGAAACCGCGCTTGAACACCTTAAACGCTATATTCTTCCTTCAGCACCGTTGCCTAGCCTGACGAAGCAACATTTCGAAGCAGCCGTCGAAGAATCGCGTCGGCGTATACCAGCGCTTGCCTCACATTGGATGGATCAATTGAACGCGCTGTTGCAATTGCGCCGACAGGTCCAACAACGCGTTGGCTTTGTAACTGCACTAAAACCTCAACCAGAGCGGCCAAAGACTTTAACGGATTTTAGTCAGCTTGGAAAAGTAGCTGCTGCTCCATCCAAACCGAATCCGCTGGCGGTCGAACTTGCGACCCTTACGCCATCGCGTTTTTTGGAGACCACTCCTTTTGATCGCCTGCCACATTTGCAGCGGTACTTGAAAGCGTTGCTGTTGCGCGCCGAACGAGCGGCGCTGAATCCCGCAAAGGATCAGGAACGCACGCGACAGGTTGCACCTTACGTCGAAGCTTTGGCGAATTTCAGCACAGAGAAAAATGCGTCAAGCGAACGACGTCGCCTGGTTGAAGAATTCCGTTGGATGATCGAAGAGTTTAAAGTCTCCATTTTTGCGCAAGAGGTCGGCACAGCAATACCGATTTCAGCCAAGCGGCTTGATCAGCATCTCACGGCGATTCGGCAGGCAGTTTAGATTTTTCCGCGTTGCGCATAGCAAACGCTACCCACAGCTCCGGCTTTTTGACGCGTTGCGGTTAGAAAAATGTTTTCCAATTCTACATGCGTCGCCTGTCAATTTTGTTATCAGTTCCTCAAACCGATAAACCAACGGCTTAGAAAGTATTGAACGATGAAGAAATCTACAGCAGTCGTGCTCGTCATTTCGGGCTCGTTGCTGGCAGGGTGCGGCGGCGGAACTAATGATCCAGTTGATAGCAATGGCAACACCGTCACGAACAACACCTATCGCGCCGGTTACGGATATTGGCATGCGCCTTACCACAACTGGTACCCGTTTCCATTTAACTACTACAATCCGTCTTACGGTTATTATCACGGCGGAAGTTGGTCCAAAACTCCTCAACAGGAACCAACCTACGTAAACCAAACCTCGCGCAATGCCGGAGGCAGCAGTTCACACAGTTCGTTTAGCGGTTCGAGCAGTTCGCATTCGACAAGTCGCGGCGGGTTTGGATCGAGTGGCCATACCTCTTCTTAACGATGAAACGTATCGCCACAAGTGCTCGCCAGAATTGGCAGTCCAAAGTCGAAGAAGTCGGTTTGACTTACCACACGCCTGATAGTCAGGCGTATTGGGACGAGACAGCTTTTTATAAACTAACAGCGCCGGAGGTCGATGTCCTCGAGAAGGCCGCCAACGATGTACACATGATGTGCATCGAAGCGGCCGAAGAAGTCATCAATAATGACTTGTTCGAGTACCTCGGCATTCCGGCGCAAGCGATTCCCTACATCAAGAACTCCTGGGAACGCGATGACTTCAGCTTGTACGGTCGGTTCGACTTCGCCTACGACGGCGTTAATCCACCGAAACTGCTGGAGTACAATGCAGATACACCAACCGCGCTCGTCGAAGCCGCAGTTGCTCAATGGTATTGGCTCGAGGAAATCAGCAAGCAATCAGATCAATTCAACAGCATTCACGAACATTTGATTGCTGCATGGAAACAGTACAAACCAAACGTGACCGGCAAAGTTCACCTCGGTGGCGTCAAAGGCCATCTTGAAGACGAGCAGACTGTTCTGTATGTGCAGGATACCTGTCACCAAGCCGGGATCGAGATTGTGCATACTTACATCGAAGATGTCGGGTTTGATTCCAAACAGCAGCGATTCGTCGATCTACAGAACAAGCCAATTGATCATTACTTCAAACTGTATCCGTGGGAGTGGATGTGGCACGAAGACTTCTCGAAATATCTTACGCTCGAGAACACGCGCTTCATTGAGCCGATGTGGAAGATGCTGCTCTCCAATAAAGGTTTATTGCCGATACTTTGGCAAAAGTACGAGGGTCACCCGAATCTGCTCCCGGCCTTTTTCGATTTGGAACTTCTCGAACAGCAGTGCGGCAAGGGCAATTACGTCCGCAAACCAAAGCTGTCGCGAGAAGGTGCGAATATTGTCCTCGTCGAAAACGGAATCGCTAATTCCGAGACGGATGGTGAGTACGGCGAAGAGGGTTACGTCTATCAGGCACTCGCTCCAAAGGTTTGTTTCGATGGCAATTACCCGATCATGGGTGTTTGGGTCGTAAATCACGAAGCATGCGGCCTCGGCATCCGCGAAGACACCAATCGCATCACGGGCAACCTGAGTCGCTTTGTTCCCCACATGTTTTAAGTCGGACAAAAATAACTATGAAGAAAATGAAATACGCAATTGCCCTGTCCTTTCTGGCCGCAGGCACGTTAATGGCGCAACCTGAAATGGTCGTTCACAATAGTGTTCACCCACAAACATTACTGGGCGCACTCGGATACACCGCGTTGTTTGGCTTGCTCGGCCTTGTTTTGATGCTCGTTGGCTTCAAGATTTTTGATAAAGCCATTACGCACATCGATCTCGAAGCCGAAGTTAAGAAAGGCAACATTGCCGCTGCCGTCTTGAGCGCCGGCGTCGTAATCGGCCTGGCGCTGATCATTGCCGCCTCGATGAGTTGACGAACTCGTTCATCTCAGTAACGTCACAGTGACTTCGCGCATTCGGTTTAAGGCGTTAAGTATTTCATCGAAACCGCCAAATCGTTGAAACAAAACGCTTTCTCAACCGTCTGATGAAGTAATTAATGAGATTTCGTTCCCGTCGAATATCAACAACGATTGCTTTCACCAAACATTCTTTTAGAGATCGGATTCTTGTTTATGCCCTGGTGCCGTTGGTTTTCGTAGCCGCCTGTCGAAATGACACAAAGCCGTCGGCACCGAAAGACAAAGAAACGGAAGGCCCTCGGTCTGTCACGACGCAAAAAGTCGAATTCAAACCGATGGAACGGACGATCACCGTTACGGGTTCCTTCTTCGCGCGCGAACAGTCCACCTTAAGCGTTAAAGTCCCCGGCCCTCTCGAAACGATGTCTGTCGATATCGGATCGGCCGTCAAGAAAGGCGATCGTCTCGCCCAAATTGATCGCAAAGATTACGAACTCCGTGTTCGGCAGGCGAAAGCAACTCTCGCCCAGGCTCGCGCGCGTCTCGGACTCTCGCAGGAAGGCGATCAAGACGATATCGATCCAGAAAAAACACCGCCAGTTCAGCAGGCTAAAGCAGTTTTAGAAGAAGCCACCCGAAATCGTGAACGAGTAAAGCAATTGACCAAAGAGAAAATCGCCGCGCAGTCAGAACTCGATACCGTTGAAGCCGCTTACCGCGTGGCGCTCGGAAAATATCAAGACTCCCTGCAGGACGTCCGCGAACGCCAGGCTCTTCTCGTCCAACGCCGCGTCGAAGTCAGCCAGGCGGAAAAGCAACTCGTCGATACAACAATCTACGCCCCATTCGATGGCATCATTCAACAACGTCGCGCCAGCCCGGGAGAATTTCTCGAAATCGGCACTCCCCTGTTGACCATCGCCGCCGTTGATCCTTTACGCCTCCACCTGGAAATTCCCGAACGCGAATCGACTCAAGTCGCACCGGGGCAGCCAATCCGCATTCGCGTCGAGGGAAATACGAATCCAATCGCCGCACACATCGACCGCGTCAGCCCAATGTTGTCAGAAACAAATCGCATGCTGATCGTTGAATCCGATGTCGCCTCCACGCCAGGCCTGAAACCGGGTCTATTCGCTCAGGCGGAAATTGTCATCAGCACAAATGATCCTGCTCTCGTGATTCCAGAGTCTGCTATTACAAGCTTCGTTGGATTAGAAAAAGCTTTCGTCGTCGCCGAAGGCAAGGCGTTGGAGAAAAGCATTTCCACCGGGCGCCGCCGGAATGGCGTTGTGGAAATTCGATCAGGCCTAAAGCAAGGTGACATCGTTATTTTAAACCCCTCGAAGATTCGTTCGGGGCAGACCGTTGTTCAGGAGGGCGATGCAAAAGCTCGCTGAGATTTGCCTTCGACGTCCTGTTTTCGCGTCGATGCTGATTCTGTCCCTCGTGGTGGTCGGGGCCGTCAGTTATTTTCGTTTGGGAGTGGATCGCTTTCCCTCCGTGGATTTACCGACCGTAAATGTTCGCACGACTTTGCCGGGCGCATCGCCTGCTGAAGTTGAGGC
>CBHWET010000028.1:0-24154 GCA_966112985.1 uncultured bacterium
ACAAACGCACCTTTGAATCTCACACCGAGTGACGGACCGGGCGACCTGTCTGACTTCCTGGGAGAAAAGGGAAGTGGCATGTGGCAGTTTTACATGATCGATAATGCCTTGTCGTATACAGGCCGCGTCGAGGGCGTGGTGCTGACCCTCTTCCCGCAATTCACAAACAATCCGGGCAAGGGTACGAGCGGGAAATTATTCAGTGGAACGGTGAAGCCAGGTCAAAGCCTGTATGGCGCTTTGATTGTGCCTGCGTCAGCGATCAGCCTCGAATTGCAGGTTGCGATTCCTAGTGGCAGTGAGGGCCCTTTGGAACTCTATGTCCGTCGCGACGATGGCTCATCGCCTCGCTTGCCTGGTCCGAATAATTACGACTATACGAAAACAATCTTTACTCCAGGTGGATCGTTGACGATTGGTCGAAGCGATATTCCGCCGCTGATCGCCGGTACTTATATCGTCGGAATTTATTGTCCGGTTTCATCGCCCACGACGACGTTTGATGTGTTTTACAACATGACGATCGACCTCGCGGAGACAGGGGCGAACAAGCTGGTCGACACGAATCTTACCATCGTGCTGGATGAAGCCTTTACCAACTCCCTGACCTCGCAAATCAATGTAAACTTGCCTACGAACCAAATCGTTTCGGATGTTCGCGTTGGCCTCCGTGTTGATCACCCGCGAATCTCCGACCTTGTGTTCCATCTGATCAGTCCTGAGGGCACGTCAGTGTTACTTGCGGAAAATCGCGGTCACGACAGCACGAATGGTTTTGGTCTGGGGACGAATGCGAACGAGTTTGCTTACACAACTTTCAGCGAAGCAACGAACCTCGCGTTTACGCCGATTAAGTTTGCGACGAACGCGAGCTTCCTCGAGTTCATTCCACCACTGCTTGTGGCCACGAACTATATGGAAGACACAACGAATACTCCCGCCGCGAGCCATACCGGCGGTACTGCGAATGAAGATACGACGTTTGTTTATACCGGGACGAACACCGGTAGCATTACAATCAGTTACAACTTCTATTCCGCGCCTGACCGCATGAGGATCTATTACGATGGCGCTCTCGTTTACGATACAGGCTCGGTGTCTTTCACGAATACGTTCACCTATAACTACAGCGGCTTCTCCGATTATCTCATCATCGTGATGAATGAAGGCTCCACAACAAGTGGAACGGTTTGGGATTATTCTTATACCTTGAACCCGCTCCCTCCGGCCGGCGCCAATAAAAACCAACGTGCGACCGGTGCGTGGATTGTTGATAACAATCTTTTCATCTCTGGCATGACTGAGGCGAACGTGACTAATGCCATTGTGGCGAGGTACGGATTACCGATGCAGGACAACGCTTTGCCGATTTGGGAGTTGAATTGGCCCGACTTCAAGGGGGGAACTCCGCTAAATGGCGTTGCTGCAACAGCGAACCGCGTCTATGTCGCTGGCTCAAGTTATAGCCTTACATTGGATGATAAATCTGATGGGGTTAAGCAAACGAAGGGCATCACGGCGGCCTTTCCGGTGAATAATCTGGACACGAATGGATTTATTTACGGTTCACTCTGGCACATGCAAACGCCAGCCTCACCCGGCGCATTTACCAATGTCGGTGGCTTCGAACAACTGCACGCGATTACGGTCGAAAGCACCACGAATATTTACGTCACCGGTGATGGACAATCCTCGAGCACGAATTTCGGCCGGTTGTTCATCTCGAAACTGGATCCATTGGGCAACATTTTGTGGACGACGAATGATCTCGGTGCGAGCACCACGACGAATTACAGCTCCGGCAAGGCAATCACCACGATGAACGGATTCATCTATGTCGCGGGCGCTAATGCGGATTCAGGCATTACGAATCCGTGTCTGAAGAAATTCGACAGTGATGGGAATATTATTTGGTCGCAGGTAACACCGATTGCAGGTGAATTCCGCGGCGTCGCAACATACGGAGGATATCTCTATACGGTGGGTGTTGCCGATCTCACCGGCACCAATGCCTTCTTCATTCAGAAGTGGGATGATGCCGGCTCCTCGATCTGGACCAATCAGATGTCGCTCAATGGCATAAGTGATGAATTGAATTGCGTTGTCGGTTATGCGGACCGTTTGTATGCCGCGGGTTCAACCAGTATTGGTGGAACAAACCGCGATGTTGTGCTGCTGGAAATCAGTCAGGCCACTGGTGCTCTGATCACCAACGCCACTTACACCGGTATCACCACGTATGACGGCGGCGTTGCCGGTGATGACGTGGCCAGCGGTATTGCAACGGACGGGCTTGATCTTTATCTCGTAGGCGAAACGCATCACTATACCAATCGCGTCGACAGCGATGTGCTGGTTCTGCGTTATCAGATCAAAAATGATTATATTCCGGAGGAACCGCTGTCATTGTTCACCGGCGAATATGCAAATGGCGATTGGCGCCTGCAGATATGGGATAACCGTGCAGAAAGCCCTGTCAACACTGGTAAACTTCTTGGCTGGCAATTGCAGCTTACACTTGCGGCAACAAATAATTCTGCCGACATCCTGACGCACGACGTTCCGTTCTACAGCTCGATCAGCGGCAAGCACCCGATGAGGTATTTCATCGTGAACGTGCCTTATACGGCGAGCAAGGCAACCTTTGCGCTGACAAACCTGTCGGGAGGAAATCTCAATCTGTGGTTCGACCAAAACCAGTTACCGACACCGGGTGTCGGAAGCCGGACGATATTGCTTTCGAACATTACTGCGGCGACTGCATCTATAGACAATACGACTCCGACGGTCCCAATGCTTTTGCCAGGCCAGAGATGTTATGTAGGTGTGGAATACACTGGAACTGGGACGAACGACTTTATTATTGAAGTCACATTTGATAACAACGCGCTTACGTTCCTTGCGGGTGGAGATAGCGCATCAGGTTCGTTTGGCGGTGGAAATACGGCGAACAACCTTTATCAGTTCCGTGTCGATCCAAACGACCCTCCGAAGTCGTTCCAATTGCAGAACTTGACCGGTGACGTGGAAGTTTATCTGCGGCGCGGTGGACTCGCGACAAGCAGCGCCTATGATTACCATCAATCGTTCGTTGGTACAAACTTCGGCCAGGTTATTATTCAGTCTACGCCGCAGATGCCGGACTTCAGCGGCAGCTGGTTTGTATCGATTGCCAAGCTCACAACGAACTCCGTCGCCTACAACGTTGTCGTCACAAACGCTAATCGTTCGCCAATCTTTGGCGCGTTGAACAACCAAACGGCAACAGAAGGAACGTTGTTGAGCTTCACTGTCCCAGTTACAGAACCGGACGGACAGCAGGTCACGTTTAGCCTCGACTCGGGTGCTCCAGCCGGAGCAACGATCAATGCAAATACCGGCGTGTTCAGTTGGACACCAACCGCGTCACAAGGACCGAGCAGTAATGCGATTACGATTCGTGTCACTGACAATGGTGTGCCGCCAAGCGCCGCGACGAAAACCATCAGTATCATCGTCAATGACAAGGTGCCTGTCTTTGCAGCGCCCGCTGTTGTCTCCGGAAAACTTCAAATCACCTGGAGCAGCTTGGCGGGACAGAATTACGAAGTGCAAACTTCGACGAACCTCGTCAACTGGACGCCAATTGCGACGAATTCGGCCTCTGGAAATGCGACGACTTATCTTGATCAGGACTCAGGGACAAATAAAGTCCACAAGTTCTACCGCGTGCGTCCGGTGCCCTGATTGTAAACGAACTATTCCTGTTCTGTGATGTCGAGGACGCGAGCGGTGACCGTCGCGTTCTCGACAACAAGCGCCCGGAATTGCCATTCACCCTTGGGCGAAATCGCAGCAATGTAATCGCTCGCCGTGCCAACCTTCTCGCCAGAGCCATCGAGCAATTCCACATGGACACGCACACCAAATCGTTGTCGGTCCAATTGATTTTTAATTGTCGCGACGGCATAGACGACCGTCGAATTCGATTCTCTACTCAGTTTCACATCGCTGACCTCAAAGTCGTGGAAGGTAGTGGGAGGCTTTGTTGCGGCAGGGGCAGACTTAAGTGGTGGAGGTGGTCGTTGTGTTTTACGAAAAACCAGGACCAGTGACGCAGTAACGGTGAACGCACTGAGAATTCCGATCGTCAGCCACAACACCTTGCGATTGCTCTTTTGTGGCGGAGCCACGATCACGTCGGCAGTGCAATGGGGACATGTCACGACCGTTTCGGTTTCGTTACACGGCAATTGAATCTCACCACCGCAAGAATCACAGAGGAAAGTGTATTCTCTTTCACCGGGCTGCATTGGTAATGAATAAACAATAAACCGTTGCACGTCAGCAACAGCGACAATGAGAATTCTAGCAGTCGCCTTATCTGGATCTGTCGCGATGGTCTTCCTCTTCTGCGGGTGCAGATCTTTTCGTCCTGATTCCTCGGACGATCGCGGCAGCATCCCCAATCGGATGGTGCCCGTGAACCAGACCCTGGCTCCTGCCGGTCAACAGTTGATTCTGCCCGGGATGCGTCCGCAGGTGATTGCACTCAGTCCCGATCGCAGTCTCCTGGCGACAACAGGAAAGAGTCACGACCTTGTATTAATCGATCCCGCATCAGGGAAGATTGTGCAACGTGTTGCTCTGCCATCGGAACAGGATCGTGATGCTGACGATACGGTTTCAACGCACATTCTTGCGCCGGACACGGAAGGTCAGGCGAGTTACACCGGCTTAATCTTCTCTCGCGATGGCAAACGCATTTTTTTGTCCAATGTAAATGGCTCGATCAAGGTCTTCAGTGTTGGAGTCGGTAATGAAGTGATTGCTTCGCTGACATTTCCGTTGCCGGCGAGCGGCGTGGCGGCCCGGCGTGCTGAAATTCCTGCTGGTCTTTGCCTTTCTGCGGACGAGAAAAAGTTGTACGTCGTCGCCAACCTTTCCAATCGATTGCTCGAATTGGATGCAAAGAATGGCGAGGTTTTGCGCGCTTTTGACGTTGGTGTCGCGCCCTATGAAGTTCGCCTGGCTGGCGGTAAGGCGTATGTCAGCAATTGGGGTGGACGGCGTCCGGACTCGCAAAGCACAGTTGGCCCGGCTGGTCGGGGCACCCTTGTGCGCGTTGATCCCGTGCGATACATCGCGAGCGAGGGATCGGTCTCCGTCATTGACCTCGCTTCAGGCAAAACGAAATCGGAAATTATCGTCGGCCTTCATTCCAGCGCGTTGACGCTCACACCCGACAGTCGTTACCTGTGCGCGGCCAATGCGGGGAGCGACAGTATTAGTGTTATAGACACACGAACCGATCTGGTGATCGAGACGATCGCCCTTCGTTGGAAACCCAATGACTTGTTAGGCGCCTCCCCCAATGCGCTATCGTTTGATAAGTCGGGTGGAAAACTTTTTGTCTGCAATGGGACACAGAACGCCGTCGTTGTAGTGAAGTTTAAGCCAGGAAAGTCTTCGCTGCTCGGCCTGATTCCCACTGGTTGGTATCCGGGCGCCATTTCATTCGATGCTAAACGCAACGCTATTTACGTCGCGAATATCAAAGGAATTGGCTCCGGAGCGGATATAGCACTGACGGAAAAAATCAAACTCAACTCGCATCAGTTTCGCGGAAGCTTATCGCTCATTCCTCTGCCTGGTCGCGGACAATTGCGGGCTTACACCGAGACCGTTCTGCGGGCCTATCAGCGGGAAGTAATGGAACAGGCGCTCCTGCCGGCTCGGCCGAATATTGCACCTCGTCCCGTGCCTGAACGTGTTGGTGAACCGTCAGTCTTCAAACACGTCATTTATATCATCAAAGAAAATCGAACCTACGATCAGGTCCTTGGGGACATGAAGGAAGGTAACGGCGATCCGACGCTATGTATCTTCGGTGAAAGAGACACGCCGAACCAACACAAGCTCGCGCGCGAATTCGTCTTGTTGGACAACACTCTCTGTTCCGGCGTGCTGAGTGCAGACGGACATCAATGGACCGATACGGCGTTCGTCACTGATTACCTTGAAAAATCGTTCGCCGGTTTTCCTCGCAGCTATCCCGATGGATTGGAATCAGACGTCGACGCCCTTGCTTACGCATCGAGCGGTTTCATTTGGGACAATGCGCTATCTCACGGAAAAACCGTTCGCACTTACGGTGAATTCGTAAACTCGGAAAGTGGTTGGAAGGAACCCGGTCACACCAGCCCTCCAAAGTTTATGGATTTTTATATGGATTATCTGGCAAACACAGAGCGCACGTTTGTCCGTTCCTGGGCGAATATCGAATCACTGCGTTCGTGCGTGAAAACCAATACGGTAGGATGGAATCCTTACGTTTTAGATGTCTTTCGCGCCCGCAAATTCATCGAGGACTTGAAAGTGTGGGAACAAAAGGGGGGCATGCCCAACCTCTGCATCCTGTCATTGCCGAACGATCATACGAGTGGCACACATCCAGGTTTGCCAACGCCTTCGGCCGCTGTGGCCGACAACGATCTTGCGGTCGGAAAAATCATCGATGCTTTGAGTCACAGCAAATACTGGAACGATACGGCCGTGTTTATCATAGAAGATGATCCGCAAAATGGATTCGATCACGTGAGCAGTTATCGGACGACTGCGTATGTCGCTAGCGCTTATACAAAACGCGGCACTGTTGTTCACACGCTATATAACCAAACAAGCCTCGTTCGGACCCTCGAACTCATTCTCGGTTTGCCGCCGATGAATCAACTCGACGCGACGGCGACACCGATGTTCGACTGCTTCACAGAGATTCCAAAGTTTGCGCCATTCGAATACGTCAAAAATAACATTGGACTCGACGTTTTGAACCCGCCGATCGGAGCTATTAAAGACCCCGTGGAAAAAAAGTTTGCGCGTATGTCGTCGAAATTGCCCCTGGACGAAATGGATGAATGTCCAGAAGACATGTTCAACCGGATTCTTTGGTTTGCTCAAAAAGGAACGGCACAGTATCCAGCATGGGCAGTAATGGAAACGTCGAAGACAGAACGCGACTAGTCTCTTTCTGTCCAATCCCTTCGTCCATTGTCCCCCCTGAACAATCAGGAGTTACCCGAGTTGCCAAATCGATGGCGAGGTTTCTGAATATATCCTTCAATGAGCACCCCATTTTCTATTCTGGTTGCGGAAGACGACGAGAGTGACGTTCTGCTCTACCAACGCGCTTTTAAACGCGATGGCATTGTTAATCCCATTCGTTATGTGGCGAACGGGCAGGAGGTTTTCGATTACCTGAACGGGGTGAATAAATTTAGCGACCGCAGCCTATATCCGTTGCCTGGATTGATTTTGCTCGACATTAAAATGCCACGCGTCGGCGGATTCGATGTTTTGCGGTGGATGGGCGCACACCATCGTTTTAGTACGATTCCGGTGATTATGGTTACTTCGTCGATTCTTCCGCGAGACTACGACCTCGCGCACGCGCTTGGAGCTAAAGCGTATTATGCAAAGACGGTTGGATTTATTGGCTTGGGAGAAATGATCAGGGAGAAAAGCGGTCTCTGGCCAAAGGCTGCGCCGATGGCCGCTGAGGCTCCAGCTTTGGCGACACCTTTCAGCGGGTATCCGTCCGCTTCACCTCTACACGCTTAACAAATTGGGTTTTCGCCCTGTCCACGTCAGTTCACCATGACACGATAAAAGCGATTGCTCACTGTTGCCGTGGAATCGGTTAATGTCTTAAGTGTTCCATCACCCGAAACAGGGGTTAGTGAGGTCCAATTCGTCTGGCTTAGCGTGTTCTTGTATTGGAGCGTGTAGTTTTTCCCGCTAATTGTGGCAACGGACGCCGAAAACGTGCTGTTTGTTTTTCGGGCTGATGTTAAGACGGGATTTGCGATGACTGCATTGGTGCTGGCGAGGAAACGTGCGACGCCGCTTCGCGACTGTCCGTCCACGGTGCTGAAGCCGCCGCATAAAAGAATTTTTCCGTCAGGTTGATGGAGTACCATCCATGCCCAATTATCGACGTTGGCTGAAAAAGAAGTGTCGAGCGTTCCATCAGCATTGAGGCGTGCGATGCTCGATCGCGGAACACCATCGGCTTCCGTAAACTCACCGCAGATCACAATGCGTCCGCTTGTATCCAGCGACGCACACTGAACCTTTTCATTGGCATAGCCGACGAAACTTGAATCGATGCTGCCATCGGAATTGCGGCGATCCATTTCCTTTGAAAACAGTCCCTGCGCATTTAGTGAATGTCCGGCGCAGAGATATTTTCCAGTGTTGAATTTGATGGCTGTGTAGACAGCCGTCTTATCGCCGAAAACGGGAAGAAAAGAGTTATCGGGCGAGCCGTTCGTATTGATCAGGGCAACGCGATTGTGTGAGCTGTTGTTATAATTATCGAACCAGCCGGTGACGAGAATCTGATTGTTTGGCAGCACCTGAATGGAGCGGCCCCATGTGCTAAGGCCGGAACCCATTTGAAATGTTGTATCAAGGGTGCCATTGGTGTTAAGCCGTGCAAGACCGCTTACACGTGTGCCGTTGAAGTTCGTGAAATTACCCGTGATCAAAACTTTTCCGTCGTACGGCTGCACCGCAACTTGAAAAACAAACGGATCTGCATTGCCGGTGATGCTGACACCGAGTGTACCCCACGCGCCGGTGCCCGTGTCGAATGTTGTATCAAGACTACCGTTACTGTTCAGTCGGGCAATTAAGCGATGTCCGACCCCGGCTACGTCACCAAAAAATCCGCCGATGACAATCTTGCCATCTGCCTGCAGGGCGAGGTGGCGCACCCAATACCCGACGCTGGCTGTAAAACTGGTATCAACACTTCCGTCAGTATTGAGGCGCGCGATGTAGGCTTTTGGCTGTCCGTTGAAAGAGGTGAAGTTGCCACAGATAAGCAATTTGCCGTCTGGTTGTAAGGCCATGGATTCAACAAAACCGCCGGACGCGCCCGTGCCGGGATTAAAGGATGTGTCTAGCAAACTTTGCGCGTGCGCGAGTGTACAGAGCAGTACACAGAATACTCCGAAGAGATTTTTGGAACTCATACAACTCCTTAATATGAATCTCGAGAAGCAGCAGCGCCGTTGCCATAAGGCTATCGAACGAAGAACGTATGGGCACGAGGGTGCACCAGGGGCTATCGGATTGCAGAGAGGAGGATTGGGATTTGTCCCTGAAACAACCCCCTGAGAAAAAAGTGGCGGAGAGAGAGAGATTCGAACTCTCGGTAGTGTTTAGCTACGCACGCTTTCCAGGCGTGTGCCTTAAACCACTCAGCCATCTCTCCGCCTAAAGTGAGAAGTCGTGACGACTTGTGAAAAAGTATTCGCACGAGTTCTCATCAGCGGCAAGTGAATAGTCAACTTCCTCACGGATTCTTGAGCCGATAGAACCGCCTCGGGTAATTCGTGCTCGCTGGATCGACGTAGTTCAGCGCGCCATTGCTACCCAGATAAAGATTCGTGAAATCAATCCACTCCGTCAGGTTCGACGACGTTTGCAGGAGATAATTGCCGCTGGCAGCGCCGTTCAATTGCATTTGAAAGCGTCCGTCGTTTAGAAGGGCACTGCCGGACATCGTCGGCGGTGCAGATGGTGTGAAATTCAGCATGAGATCGTTGCCGACAACGGCGACACTGAACGTGCCGCCTTGCAACGAATTGTTAAATCCGGTGGTGCTGCCGTTATTGCGCGAAATAGCGGCCGTTTGGAGCGTGAATTTTGTCGGGCTAAAACCAACAACCCCGGTGGTGGTATGAATCAATATCCACGAGTGTGGCAGATACGAATTGAAGTTCGTCGCAAGCCCCGGCGTGGTCCCGGTCGAACCAAGTGTTGATAAGCTAACGTTGATCGTCGTTGCGCCCGAAAGGTCCAGTGTTCCGTTGACGTTTAGTGTGTCGTAGCCAACGCCGGCTGCCGCATTGGCGTCGTATAGATCCCAGTTGTAGTTAACGGCTCCAAATAAAATCGTCGGCCCAAAGCCAAGCGTGCCCACACCTTCGCCTGGCGAAATGATCGCATTACTGTTGACGGTGACAGTGCCAGCAGCGGTGCCGTTCCCGCCAATCAAAGCGGGATAAATCGCATTTTGCGATCGCACCTGGACAGCGCCACTGCCGGTTGCGCTGCCTGAGTTATTGTTGAGTATTAAGCTTTGTCCGTTCACGAGAACAGAACCGCTAAACGATGCATTATTTCCTAAACGCAGCGTACCGTTGATCGACGCTCCACCGTTATTCAGAATCACGCCATTACTGTCGGATAATCCTGCGAGCGTCAGGCTGCTGCCGGGACTGATGTTCAAAGTTGTCGCACTCGTTCGCGTCATACCATTCGTTAACGTCAGTGTGCCCGACAGGTTCAAAGCTGATGTGGTTAGAACAACCGGATTTGTGAGGGTCAGTGGCTTTGTCGTAGACAACGTTGTTCCCGAGAGCGTTAAGGCGCCACTTCCGATCGCGTGATCATCACCCAGCGTCAAGGCAACTGTAGCAGTGAGGCCACCGGCGATATCGTTACTCGCCAGTAGAGAAACTGGATCTGGCCCCGCCAGTGTCAGCGGCCCGGGACACGAGACGCGACCATTGAAAGACAGGCTGCGGCCGTAGACAGTGAAGTTCGATGGGAAGGAAATGCTGCCGTTGAGTGTGAGTCCGTTGAGATACGTCCCAAAAGCATAATCGCTCGCAGCCCCCACGCCAGTTACCGTGATCGAATTCGTAATCGATCCGATGACCGATAGTCTGCTGTTCGTCAGAGTTATTGTGCCACTTCCGAGCTGACTTTGGTTCGCCGTCAGCACGACGTTTTCCAGATTAAGCCCGCCGGACAAATCATTTGTGGGAGCGCCAAAAACGAGTTTGTTCAGTTGTTTTCCGGAGGGCCCCATGTATTGAACGCTAATCGTGAGCGGGAAGGCACTGGTGATTTTGCCGTCGAATTGAGCGCCGTAGTAATACGATCCGAAGCCTTTCTCTCCGCACATGAAGGACCAGCGTTGTGGGGCTGTCGTTTGAATGTCATTGGCAATTCGCATGCCGGACATTTTCCACATAGAATCGCTGTAGAGACCGGTCTCATCGCCAAGAAACTGGATTCCATCGGGGCCGAGAGTCAGTGGCGAGCCAACCAACTGTGAATAAACAGCCATTCCATAACAGTACGCATTGAATCGAGGGGCAACGACCAATCCATCCAGCGTCCATGGCACGTCGACAACGTGCTCACTGCTCGTCATGGGTTGAAAAGTAACACGCACGTTCGGGCCGCTGAGTGGAGATGCCATGCAAAAACTTCCGTCACCGGTACAGAAGGTGTCGTAACCATCAGCGCACGACCACCAGGTGCAAAAAGACGGATCAGAGTTATCCCAGCTCCAATTAACATCTTGGCCGACGTTAGGACTGAAATACAGATCGGTCAGCTGCATATTGAAAACAATATCCTGTCCGAAGGCCACGCCGACGATGTTCGAGGCGATGATGCGATAGTGGTAGGCGTTAAACGGCTCCGTAATCGCGCGGCTTAAAATGGTATCAGCCGTGCCTGTGACATTTGTTATGGCGGTGATCGTTCCATAATTCGTCGTCAATCCATACTCAAACCAGGCAAGGGTCGGAGCGCCATTCGGATTCACGGAACCATTCAAAACAGCGTTGGTTGCTGAGGAAACTGAAGCGGGCAGGGTGGTCACCGAAGGAACGGCGAGGGCGAGCGTGGTAAAGGTCTGGTCGTTCTCGATGGTCGTGCTCACGTCGCTAATCGCGACCGTTCGGAAATGGTAGGTCGTTGCTGGTGTCAGGTTCATGGCGGCAAAACTCACCGGGACGCCATTCGTTCCGTTGCCAAGGTTATTCGTAATGCTGAAAGAGCCGTAGTTCGTATCGTAGCCGTATTCGAAATAAGTGAGCGTCGACGACTCATTCGGGTTGATGGTCGCGCTGAAGGTGGCCGATAACTGCGTGATGTCGGACACCGCTTGCGTTACGACGGTAGGCGCCAGCGTGGAACCGGTGGTGAAGGCCAGGTCATCTCCATATGCTATCCCAGAGCTGTTCGTCGCGACCGCGCGGAAATGGTAAGTCGTGGCGGCGGCCAGATTGGTCAGAAGCACATGCGAAGTGAAAGTGTCTGTTGCAGCAGCGTTGGTCCAATTAAAGCCGTTGTTCAACGTCATCGTGTTACCGAGCCCGCTATTATCGGCGACGCTCGATCCAACGCCTTCGTTCATCGGCCAATACCCCATCAAATTGGGATAGCGGGGATGCGTTGGCAGGATGAAACCATTCATCCAATTCTGAATTGTCGGCGCATCCAAAGCAGTGTTCCAGAGTCGAACCTCGTCAATCGTGGCGTTCGCGTAGGCATCACCACCCCAGTTACTGCGTCCAATGTAGTTATTGTTGCGCGTGACACCGCTTGGTGTGGCAATCGGTCCGGTCACCCAAGCCACGCCATTGGTGTAAACAGTGCCGTTGGTCCCATTCAATGTGGCCGCGAGATGGATCCATTGGTTGAGCGGAATCGGCGATGCTGAAGTAATCGATTGCTCAACGCCATTTTTCCAAACACCAAAATGAACGCGACCAGTATTCCCTTCACTGAGGGCCAACAACACATTCTCGGCTCCTGGTCCATTGCCGAAATCGAACAGCCGCGACCAGGGTTCGTAAGAACGAACGTAAACCCACGCTTCGAAAGTGAAGTTGCCATTGAACCAGACGGCGGATGGGAGCGAGCCATAACCACCTTGGAACGAAGCCGCCGCAGTGGGGGATGCGTAAGACCCAATGTCGCTAATTGATCCGTAGTTCGTCGTGGGACCGTATTCAAAGTACAGCCCGGCTGCGCCATTGGGCGCGATGTTTGCATTCAAACCTGCGGCGTGAATCGAAACCGAGTTTGCGGGCAAAGTCTGCACCACTGGAAGGATTGACTGGGTCGTGAAGGCAATATCATTTCCAACAACAGTCCCCATACTGTTCGTCGCTACCACGCGGCAATGGTAGGTTCGTCCGGGAGAAAGTCCTTCCGCTGTCATCTGAACCGCTTGCGCGTCGGTTCCTGACCCGATGGTGTTCGTGATGGTTCGGGCTCCATATCCACTGGATAAACCATATTCGAAATAGACGGTTGTGCCGGCGCCGTTCGGATTGACTGAAGCATTCAACGTGGCGTTGGTCGATGTGATGCTCGTCGACGCAAGTGTTGTCACCGTGGGCACGAAGGCAGGCGTATTGAAAGTAAGGTCGGCGCCGCGCACCAGTCCAACGCTGTTCGAAGCAACGGCCTGGTAATGATACAACGTGACGGGCTGCAATCCTGAGACAACGAGGCCCGCAGAAATGATATTTGTTCCGCTGCCCAGGTTGGTCGAAAGCGTGGAGGAACCGTAACTCACCGTCGTCCCGTAGTCGAAGTATGCCGCGGTGGCAGCGCCATTTGGATTCGCGGAAAGATTCAAGGTGACGCGATTGCTTGGGCTGCCGCTCACCGCCAGAGTTGTGACAGTTGGCGCGTCCGGCAAGGTGGTGAAAGTGCCATCAGCACCACGAAATGTGCCGAACGAATTGTTCGCCACAACACGATAGTGATAGGTAGTCACTGGAGACGCGATGACGTCGATAGCGACACTTTGATTTGTCACGCCGCTGCCGATGTTTGTGCTTGCCGTCACGGATCCATAGTTCGTTGTGCGGCCATAATCGAAGTAAACCGTTGTTGACGCACCGTTCGCGTTGGCTGATCCGTTCAACGTTGCACTGCGCGCAGCGACACTGGTCGCTGCCAACGTTGTGCCCGAAGGCGGCAGGGCGAGCGTGGTGAAAGATTGATCCGTTCCCAGCGTCATTCCAAAACTATTGCTGCTCACCAGCCGGAAATGATAGGTCGTCACGTAAACCAACCCCGTGATGGTATTACCAACATTGATCGCGTTGGTGCCGGCAGAAAGCGTGTTGGTCACCGTAACGTTTCCATAATTCGTCGTCGTGCCGTATTCGTAATAATAAATGGAGGTCGAACCGTTTGGATTAACCGTTCCATTCAAAGTCGCGTTGCTTGAAGTGACGCTGCTTGCGGAAAGAGTCGTCACGGTCGGGAGCACTGGCTGGTAGCTCAGCATCAGATTCGTGCCCACGAGGCTCACGCTGAACGCACCAGAATATGAATTAACGAATCCGCTCGTCCCGTTCGTTGCGGCAATAACGATATGAAGGCGTGAGCTGTCGAAACCGGTGATTCCGGTCGTCGTTCGCAATAAAGTCCACGCGTAACGCTTGCTTTCGTCGAAGGCCGCTGCACTGGTTGCGCCATTGGCATCAATCGACCAGAGGTTGATGTTAAAGCTCGTGACCGCTGAAAGATCGAGTTGTCCAGACACGAGGATAGAGTCGTAACCAACACCGGCATTTCCGGCGGCGTCAAACATCTGCCAGTTGTAGTTCAATGTGCCCGAGGCGACGGCATTGCCACACGTCAGCGTGCCCAGTGGCCAGCCGGGAGACAACGTCCCGTCAGAGATTGTGAGCGGTCCAATTTTTCCATTGCCGCCGAGCGCGGTGTTGTTTGTGAGTGAATGAAGTCTGCTGTTCGAATTGTCGCCATTGACGATCAAGGTTCCGGCATTGACCAACGTGTCGCCTGGAAAACTGTTTGTTGCGGCTAGAACAAGCGTGCCGACTCCATCCTTCTGAAAAGTTCCGAGCGCCTCCGTCCAGCCGGCGATGCTTCCGGGGACGATATTTGTTCCCGCACTGACGACGAGGTGATTAGTTCCGCCAAGAAGAAAGAACGTGCTTCCAGCTGCCGCACCAGGTTCTCCGGCCACAGTAGTGTAATTGCCGTAGGTCGCTACTCCAGAACCGCCACCGCCCCCTTGGACTGTCCCCGCGTCGAACGAGGTATCGATGAAAGTACAAGTCGCGCCGTTGTCACTTCGGACAAATACAGATCCGCCGAGCCCGGCACCGCCACCGCCGCCGCCGGGGTTGTCGGCGTAAAATCCAAGTTTTCCCTGGTCGAATCCGCCTGCACCGCCAAAGGCAAGGCTGAACGCACGCGTGTACACGTGAATAGCGCCACCACCACCTCCACCGAAACCGCCATCACCAGGCTGGTAATACTGCCCCGACGATCCAGCGGCCGCTGCTCCGCCACCACCGCCCCCGCCAAAACCCCCATCTCCTGCGCTGGCCCCGCCGTTCCCGCGACAAGCTCCGCCTCCACCTCCAAAATCGCCTCCACGCCCTCCCAGCGGCACGTCGCAAAAGGCGACCGTCCCGCCGCCTCCGCCGAACTTGCCGCCGTTTCCGCCGCTGCCCCGGCATGCTCCGCCGCCGATGAGTTGACCGCCACCACCGCCGCCGCCGCCAAATAGTTGTCCGTTCCCGCCGTTGCCTGTCGCGGGCGTATTGTTTGAAGAATAGTAACCGCCCGCTCCACCTCCGATGCCCGGAGTTCCATCGGCATTTCCATCGGTCAATCCGCCGCCGCCGCCGCCACTGCCGAGCGTTGCCAAGGTTCCCCCATCGCCACCTCTTCCTTGATAACCCCCGCCGCCGCCCGCGCCGTAAAGAGTGGCGTCTCCTCCAGCCCCATAAAATCCCCCGCCACCGCCGCCCGTCGAATGTCGTTGTCCGCCATTTCCTCCGGCTCCGCCCCCGCCGCCTCCCCCGGAATTGTCGGTGGTCGTTGCTGCGATCCCGTCCCCGCCGCGTCCACCAACAGCAGAGTTTCCGGTAAACGCGACATTGGAAACCGTCACGTTTCCGGCATTGACGAATAATCCTCCGCCCATTCCCGCGCCACCGCCGCCGGAAGAAATGCCGCCATCGCCGCCTTTGGCTTTACCGTTGGCAATGGTGAGGTTGTTGATGTTCACCACGCCGTTGCTGACATCGACAAAGAAAATACGAAAGGCGTTGCTGCCGTTGATCGTGAGATTCGTGGCACCGGGTCCAGTGACGGTGATGTTTTGAAAGATGACGGGAAGCCAGTTGGTCAACGTCATGGTTCCACTGAGACCGGTGAGGTTGATGATGGCGGAATTCGATAAATTATTTGCATCAAGAATCGCCTGACGCAATGAGCCCGCACCGCCGTCGTTAAGAGTGGTGATAGTATAAGTCGTTGCGAGGGGCGTCGTAAATGCCAGGTCTGCGCTCACGTTGGTTCCGGCGCTGTTCGTGGTCACCACCTGCACGTGATAGTCGGTGCCCGGTAATAAGTTCGAAACATTCAACGAAATCGGCGTCGTGCCCGCGCCAGCAGCGAGGAAGTTCGTTGCGGAAAAAGTTCCGTAGTTCGTCGTTGTGCCGTAAGTGAAATATGCTGCGGTCGCCTGGTAATTGGGAGTGATGTTGCAGGTGACTGTAGCCGACGTCCGCGTGAGGCTGCTGGCGACAGGTGTTGTGATTTGTGGAACGCCAATGGGGGCGGTGGAGGTCACCCACGTCGGGCTGTTGGTTGATGTCCCGTCCGAAGCTGTGTTCGTCGTGGAATTGAACAGGGTAGAACCAGTGCCTTCATGAATCGGAAATAATTACGCAAGTTCGTTTCCGTCCCGCCAAGACTGCGATTCATATTCTGGCTGATTTCGGTAGCCGTTCTGGCGGCGGTCCAGATACGCACTTCATCAATTGAACCCTGGAAGTAATTGATCGCCGTTTGCAGTGAGCCGATGGAAATCTTTTGTGGTGCTGCCAGAGTAGTTGTGCCGCCGCTTTTAGCAGCCGCCAACACGCCGTCGATGTAAAGAGAGTAAAGGCCACTGGACTTGATGCGTGTTGCCGCGACGTGATGCCACGCTCCATCCGTCACCGTGTTGGTGGCGGCGACCGTGGAATCGGGGGAACCGATTCCGAAAAGAACTTTGCCATTACCCAGAGTGACTCCGAAATCCGCCGTCACATTGTTAACTTCTCCATCCACGAGCCCCATGCCCTGGTACCATTGGTTCGTCGAGCCCGCGACCTGTGTGGATTTGAACCAAAACTCAATCGTGAAATCGTTTGAGATGGATCGCGTGAAGTAGGCGTTTTGATTCGTGCCGTTGAAGTTGAGCGCGTAACCCGGACCGGTTTGCTGGGCTAAAGTGTCGCTGGGACGGAATAAGACGAGCAAGGACGCCACCACAAAGTACGACCGAGAAAGCAATTTCTTCATGACAATCAATTCTTCACGCCAAGCAGGGACCCGGTTAATGGCAGGAAGTAGGGAAGATTGTCCTAAAAGTAAGGAATACTTGCAACCTTGAATAGGGCTTCTCCCTGATCAGTGTTGCAGCAAAAAAGGCTGTTTCAGAGGGACAGACAAACTAATTGGCGAAGGCAAAGAGGTGGATGAAGCCAGCGGAAGAATAGTTGCTGATCTAGAGAGAATTGGACAAATTTTTGAACCACCTCTCTCCGGCTCTCTCCCCCATTTTGCAAATGGCGGAGAGAGGGTTCGTGCCTTCGAATTTTTCAGCGGCTAAGGACTTTGCGGCGGCACACCAGCGTCAAAAACAACACTCCACTGAAAACAGCGAGAAGCAAAAACCCCTTCGAAGTGTGATCTTCGAAGGGGTGCAGAAACGAAAGCGATGCTTAGCGTGATATCTGGGCCGATGTCACCACGTTCGCAGCAGAATCGTAGGTCATATTGGCTCCAGTGATTCCGGTAACTGTGAATGTGACCGTGCCGTTTCGAATCGTCGAGGTGGACGCGACGGTGGCGTTTCCGCTGGTGTTGCTCACGCCGCTTAAACCGGAGTTGTTGATTGAACCGGTGAAGTTTCCGGTGACGGTGGCATCGGCAACATTGGCGCCGTTGGCGTCCTTCACGTTGACAATCGCCTGTGCCTTGAATTTTGAGCCAGACGCCACCCAGCTCATCGTAATGCTGCTGACATGAACGGCGGTGAGGGCAGGGGGATTCTGCGTCGTGGCGCTCGCCTCGTTGGAAAATGCTGAAGAACCACCGCTGTTAACGGCGCGGACGACGTAGTAATACGTCGTGCTCGCAGCGAGGCCCGTATTGTTAAAGGCATTCGAATTCGCTGCAACCGTTGCAATGTCCGAGTAAGGCCCGCCTGCCACAGTGCTTC
This sequence comes from uncultured bacterium, assembly GCA_966112985.1. GTDB lineage: Bacteria > Verrucomicrobiota > Verrucomicrobiia > Limisphaerales > JACDHS01 > CBHWET01. The sequence continues at coordinate 18,062 of CBHWET010000028.1, forward strand.
GAGACACAATGAAGTTCCCTTCGTTGCTGGAGTTATCCGTCCACGCCAGATTGATTTGTGAGGCGCTCACGGCTGTCGCGGTGAGCCCGCTCGGAGCAGCCGGTGGAGACGGAGGCGCGGCGTAAACAAACTTGATTGCGTCAGCCAGCGCAATTTGCCCAGTGGTCGAAATGGCATCGGTGATTCTGACGTATTTGGTCGTGCCCGTCGTAAAATTGAACCTGCCGAGCAAATTCCACGCACCACCGCCGACCTGTTGGTTCACGTTAACTGTGGCTGTCCCGCCGTTATAGTTGATGACGTGAGGTGTTGCCGGATCACGATTGCTTCCCTGACTATGCCATTCGTAAACGTCGTAATCGCCAGCGGTTAAAATGTTTGGCGTAAACTGCAAATAAGAAGTTCCGGTTCCCTGGCTTTTGTAACGGTAATCGGTCCCGAATCTATCTGTCGCCGTGGTGCCTGTGCTCCATGAACCCACCACCGTCGCGGAAGTATTATCAATGATGATGTCCCCGACAGCGCCGGCGGCGAGAGTCGTGAAGGTGAAATCACCTGAAGTGGCTGTGTTGTTCGCGCCGTCGGTTGATTTGACGCGGTAATGGTAGAGAGTCGAAGCACTCAATCCCGACAAGCCAATCGAGTGATTCAAAACCATGGAAGCACTGCTCGCGGTGGAACCGTAAGCCGTCGTGGTTCCGTATTCTACGACGCTATCTGAACTTTCGTCTGTGTTCCAGGTGATCGTGGCTGATGCGTCGGTAATTCCGCTCGCGCTTACATTGGAAATCGTCGGCGGTGTGATGTCGGGACCAGCGGCGGTCGCGACCCATGTCAAAAGCTGAGCCGCCGTGCCGTTGAAAACATCGAGATCGACGGCACCGGAAATGCCGGAAACGGTTCCACTGTCGGAATATTGCCAGAAATTCCACGTTCCGCCGCCCCACAGATTGCAACTCGTGCAACAGCTCCACGGTGTTCCCGTTTGCGGATCCTGTCCGTTCCAATTGGCAACGTCGCTGCCAAATGACGAGCAACTCGTGTTGAAATTGCACATCTTGCTCGCGCTGCAATACAGGACGATTTTAATCGTCACGCCTGCGGCGGCGGCTTTGGCGATGACGCTGCTCGCCCATTGATTCGCCCAGTCGGAGTAGCTCGTTGCGCCGATATGGCCGGTAAACTCTTCGATGTCCAGCATCGGCATGAGTGTTTTGCCGTCGGCTTTGATGTATTGGCCGGCCAGATTCCAGAAGTAATCGGCTTCGACACTCGCGCTGTTGGTTGCGGGAGTGGCGTAATGATAGGGAGCCATGAGAACTCCGGCCGCTTTGCCGTTCACCATGTTGGCGACAAAATTCACGTTCGTTAAATACGCGCCGCGCGTTGCTTGAGCCCATGCAAACGTTTTGCCTGCGCCTTTGACGCTTGTCCAATTGATGGTTCCTTGCCAGCGTGACACATCAATGCCGAGGGGCCGCTGTGCGAACGCGTGCGACGTGGCGAGGATCAACATTGCAATGAAAACAATGATCCGATGAAAAGAAGTACATGAAGGCTTCATAGGTATATGGGTTTTGCCGAAGAGGGAACGAAACGACTACAGCAGAAAAACGGCTGATCAAACAACCCGAAGGAAGTCTTCAACTTTCCCCGTCTGGAGGGTGCGGTATTCGGCGGTGTCCTTGTCGCGTTAAGTTTCGTCGGAACGGCTGACGAACGGGAAGCACAGAACTTTCGAGAGGCGAGGCGCGGCTGCCGCATTGATTTTTGAGAGTTGGAGACCGATCGGGCACGAGTGCCATCCGGGAAAAAAGGTCTTCGACAACGCCCGGCACTCGGGCAGCAAGATAATTCACGTTTTGGGAACGCTTGGCACGCGTGTCAGGTCGATTTTGAACTGTTCAAAACACGCCCGGCACCGTGCCGGAAGGAATTTGAACTGTTCGGAACAGGCGTGGCGCGCGCGCCGGACCAGTTTTGAACCGTTCAAAACTGGTCGGGCGCGGGTGCCAGATGAATTTTGAAGCCAAAAAGGTTCCGGCCACGGTGCCGGGCGGGTTTTGAAGAGTTCAAAATCGCTCGGGCATGATGCCGCAGCTCTTTCCAACAGTTCAAAATGCGTCGGGCACGGTGTCCCGCCATCTTTGAACGGTTAAAAATGGTCGAGACATGGTGCCGGAGCCATTTCCAACCGTTGTTTTTTCGTCTGGCACGAGTGCCCGATCGTTTTTGAAGAGTTCAAATTGGGCATGGCGCGCGCGCCGGACGATTGCAAGACGCTTAAGATCAGCTTGTTATGTTTATTTTACGAATTGGTGTCTAAAGAATTTGAAGATGGAGGGAGGGTGAACCGATTCGCAGAATTCAGATCGCGTGCCAACCTTTTTTGGGCCTTTGGGGTCCGAAAATACTCGTTTTTGCCTTTGTTCAAGGCACTTGCGCCAACGTGAATAATGATGCACATGTATCGTCCATTGTAGCAGCGGTATTAGAGTAAATAGTCGGAGCGGTTGACCATCGCATTGGATTAAGTTTCGACGTTTACTCGAAAGCCCAAAATATATGAAGACCCGTGTTTTGAGTGGGTTTTTAGCAGTCGTAGGAGGTGGGGCAGCAATCGTGGGATGTTTCGAGCCGACGTCAAAAGTAAGCGCAGAAGCACCACGTGTCGTTACAGCACCCCCAACAACCAGCAACACACTCACCCAACCAATCGTCAACGCGAGCAACACACCTGCTGTTGCTGCTGTTCCAACGACCTTGTCGCCAGGAGTCAGCGAAGTTGCACGCCTATTTCAATCGAATGTCAGCGAAGATGTTCTCCTGGCTTACATCAATAACTACGGACAACCGTTTTACGCCACGGCCGACGAGATCTTATATCTCAACGATCTGGGTGTTTCGGACAATGTCATCACCGCAGTTCTAAAGCATAAATCGGACGGACAGCCGACTCAGAACGTTGCGTCGACTGAAGAGCCAAAGCAACAGGCCCAGGCAGCGCCGGCTCCGGCGCCCGCGCCTCAGGCTCCGATAGCCGAAGCGCCTTTGGTTCCGCAAGCGCCTGCAGCGCAGGCTGAGGCGGTGGCGGTTTCTGCGCCGTCACAACAGGTGACCGTCAATTATTTCTACGACACGTTGTCGCCTTACGGCACGTGGGTTGAAACATCTTACGGGCGCTGCTGGCGTCCGGCGGTGATTATCGGTAACCCAAATTGGCGTCCGTATTGTGATCGCGGTCACTGGATTTACACGAACTGCGGCTGGTACTGGGTCTCGGATTATTCGTGGGGTTGGGCGACCTTCCATTATGGTCGTTGGTGCACAGACGTGCGCTACGGCTGGGTGTGGGTGCCCGATTGCGAATGGGGTCCGTCGTGGGTCAGCTGGCGCTATACGTCTGATTATTGCGGATGGGCGCCGTTACCGCCGAGTGCCTGCTATCGTCCGGGCTTTGGTTTTACCTATCGTAACTCCGGTGTGAGCATCAGCTTCGATTTCGGTCTGACTGATTTCTGCTACACATTCGTTCCGGTCCATCGTTTCTGTGACCCGCATCCGTATCGTTACTGCGCACCGCGCTCGACGACGACGGTGATCTACAAAAACAGTACGGTGATTAACAATTACATCGTTAATAAGAACAGCACGACGATCATTAACGAAGGTGTTGGCCGCACTCACATCGAGAAGATCACGAAGCAGCCGGTGCAAACGGTCGCAATTCATGAGATGCCGAAGAACGGATCACATGGAACACCGCCAGATCGCATTCATAAAGTCGGCAAGGAACTGGTCGTGTATAAACCGCAGGCTCCTGAAGCGGTGAAGCCAAAATTCACACCCGCGAGTTTGAAGCCCGCCAACAACGCGGAAGCTTTTCGCAAAGAGCACGGGACCGCCTTGCTAACCAATCAGAAGGAAGCTCCTCAGGCGAAGCCAGTGCATCCCGTTAAGAACAACAATAATGTTGTGACCACGCCTGTTCGTCCGGAAAACAACGGGCATCAATCGCCGCGCGTTCCGTCATCGGAGAACATTTTGGCTCCGAAGGTTGTCAACCAGCCAACGCCGGAAACGGCCGCAAAACCGATTGTGGTGCCTAACCGGAACGTCGAAGTTCCTGCGTCTCGCGCGGCAGTTGAACAACCGAAACATGGTCGCGGCCACAGCGAAGAAAAACTGTCAACACAAGTAGCGGCGCCGAAAACAACTTGGCAAGCGCCGGTCGCGACAACTGTTCCGCAAATCCGGACACCGCAGCAGCCGGTGCAACATGGCAACGCCGGCCGTGGCAACGGTATTGGAAATGGAAACGGAAATGGCAATCGTGAAGCGGTCGTGAATCCCACCCGCGAAGCAAACGTGGAACGTGGTAACTCCGGCAACTTCCAGTCTCCGCGTGTAACGGCTCCGTTGGTTCCAACGGCACCGGCCGAACGTTCGCCATATTCTTCGCCGCGTTCAGCACAGTTCCCCGGCGGAACTGCCGTGCCGACTTATCGCAACGAAGCCCAGGCGAATTCTCCAGCACCGTCGTATCGCACCGATAGTCCGGCAATTCCGCGATCGAATGGTCAGCCTTCGCACGGACAAGGTTCTGCCCGCGTGGCTGCGGGCCAGCAACAACGTTTGGAAGTCCGTGAAAAGCTGGCGGAGAGAGATTCGGACGGCCCGGGCAACGGCCAAGGCCGTGGACGCGGTCGTTATTAAAAATTAATCAACTGAAGTTTCACAACGGCTACTTTCCTCCGGGATAGTAGCCGTTTTTCTTTGCGGTCTACTGATTGCGCACAAACATTTTGCCGGGAAGTTGGCGGATGAGGCGCTTCATTTCGAGACTCAGCAGGGCGACCGAGGCAGCGGAACTCGGCAGGCCGCTCCGACGAATGACATCATCTATGCTCAGTTCGTTTTCGCTCTGCAACGCTTCGAAAATAATCTTTTCGTTTTCCGACAACGTCATCGACGGCAGGTTGCCAGTTTGCGCGGCGCTTTGCGGACGGTTGCTGACGGGGAAGAGATATTCGAACTCGCTGAGGATGTCTTCGGCACCTTCGCAAAGCTTCGCGCCTTTTTTGATCAGCTCGTGACAGCCTTTACTGCGTGGAGAATCAATGCGACCGGGGACAGCAAAGATTTGCCGGCCGTATTCGACCGCCATATTCGCCGTGATTAATGCGCCGCTGTTGAGATTCGCTTCAACGACCACGGTTCCGAGAGTCATACCGGCAACGATGCGATTGCGGATTGGAAAGGATTGAACGTCGCCTTTGCGATTGAACGGAAATTGGGTCATTAAGGCACCATTAACCGTGATCCGTTCAAAGAGTTCTGCGTTCTCGGTCGGGTAGACAATATTAATACCAGTGCCGAGCACGGCGATGGTTCGGCCTTTTGTATTCAGCACACCTTGATGAGCGGCGGTATCGATCCCGCGGGCGCCTCCACTGACAACCGTCACTCCGACATAAGCCAGTTGGAACGCGAGCTTTCGCGCGACTTCCATTCCATAGCTCGTGGTCATGCGCGAGCCGACGATCGCGACCGGGTTTTTGTCTTTGTCGGTCAGCTTGCCTTTGACGTACAAGACGATTGGAGGATCGTAAATTTCTTTCAGTAGTTCCGGGTAGAGCGCATCGGACTGGATCAGGATGTGGCAGTCGAATTGTTCGATCCGCTTCAGTTCACCTTTGAGATCGACGTTCTTCTCCCATTTTGAAATCGATTCAGCGACTTCTTCACCGATGCCACGGGCGTGGAGTAGTTGGGACTTGGAAGCTTTCAGAATAGCGGGAGCTTCGCCGAAATGTTCGAGCAGTTGGCGGACGCGCACCGGTCCGACGTGCTCGACCATATTGAGGGCAATTAATGCTTCCCGTTCATCCATGGGCAGTGGAAATACTTTCTTTCAGCAAGACCGGCAAGCTTTCGGTCAGAGAAAAATCGCGAACAAGAGTTTGTTGCGCCGGGTTGTAAGTTCCAATGAACCTGCTAACGTTTTCCCTCGCTACGCCTCCGTAGCTCAAATGGATAGAGCAGCGGTTTCCTAAACCGTTGATCCCGGTTCAATTCCGGGCGGGGGTACCA
>CBHWET010000029.1:0-23868 GCA_966112985.1 uncultured bacterium
CGACGATGTCGATTTGTTTGCCGCTGGGCAGATTCTCGATTGTGAAATCGAGGTCTGCCGGTGAGCCGACGAGGATATAATCCTCATCAACACCCTGCACACGTTTCCAGACGTGGTAGTAAGTGGCTCGTGCTGCCGCCGGCCATTTCAACGCGGCCGCTGTTGCGCCGATCAAGGTCGCGACAACGTTTTCAACATTATCGGGCGTTTGTTGCGTTCCGGGCATGTTGAAGCCGAATGCGGTCCAGCGCGGATCCAGGGGATCAAGCAGCAAGGACAGTTCGTCCACCAGCATCACCAATTTGTTGCGCAAGAGGTCAAACTTTGTGGTTCGATCAGCCCTCAACACTTTTAGTGCTGCCTCCTGATCAATCACATCGTTAAACGCGTTTTTCAACGTCTCGTAGACTATCTGCGCCTGCGCCCCTGTGACGTTGCGTGCTGCAACTTCGTGTGCCGAATTATTGGCGAAGTAACTCGCCAGTTTTTCCAGCATCGGCAACAGGTCCTCAAGCGCCGTCGGGATCGCCAACGAATTCACGAAGCCTGCTACATCCCAGCGGTCATTATATTCTGAACCGAGAATCGGCTTCAGAATATCACGAGCCACCGTTGCGAACGTGCGGCCTGCGTCGATGGCAGCTTCCAATGCGTCGCGTTTGTCGCGCAGCAATTGTTTACCGCTATCGAACAACAGTGATGCAGCCATCGCCACTGTGCGCGCTGCAGTTAAAACCGCTGCGGTCACATGTTTGACACCAACTGCAACACCATTTTTTTCCAGGCCATCGATTGCCGACACCGCCGCTGTGGAGATGCCGTTCATATTACGTGCTATGTCTTGTTTCATAGTTTTTCCTTTCTTTTGCATTAACGATGCGAGCTGTTGAATGTATCGAAAACAGTTCGACATCTCCCTCCAGCGCGGACAACATGTCCGCAGTTCCCGCAGCTTTCGCCGCTTTCTCTTTCGCTCCATTAATACGTTTACTGACTACTGTCTGCGCCGCAGGCCAAACGAACTTCAAACTTCAAACTGTTCAAACTTCAAACCTGACCCGCGGAGCGAACGCGAAGCACATCGCTGTCGGCCACAGACATCAAAAGTGTGTCTGTCAGACCCGCGACTGGGTGGGGTTTCTAAGTCCACCCGGTCTTCACGTGTCTCATCTGGAAACTTGTTCCAAACTCAACGCCGACAGTTTTCTCACAACTGGCTCCCCTCCGTAAGGGCGTCACGTGGGGACATCTCGCGCCCCCTCGACGAAACCATTGATTTTATTGGGGATGCTCGATGTTTAAAAATTTTCAATTTTCTTGAACAGGAGTGGATTCTGCCTTTCAAAAAAGGTGGGGATGAGTCGCCGACTCGTCCCATTCTATTTCGGCGGTAGCGAGCCAAAATGATCGAGTGGCACCCTTCATAGCCAGAACGGTGCCCGACCAAAATGATTTGGGACACGTCAGCGACATGTCCCTACCGAAAAGCATTGCATCGGACTTCCCTCATTCCTCATTTCCAGTTCCTTGCGTGTTTAAATAGCTCTTGCCAACCGTCATCAGCCCTTTATCACAGGGCCGCGCAGGATCGGAATCTTCTGGCTATCAACCATGGGACTGGGCCGGCGTACAAAACAACAACCATTCAATTCTCAAATCGTCGTGACATCCAACACTCTCTCCGCTCACCTGGAAAAACTCAGCCAACTCACTTTCACCCGGCAGAAACTCTGCGCACCGTTGATCGAGCAGATTCATCATCTACTTGCCATGTCGCTGGATGCTAGCGATCGCAAACGATTGCTCACTGTTCTCGAGTGGTTGCTCTGTCCGTACACACTATGGCCGATAGATATGAAGGGCGCAGGAGAGCGCATGTGCATGGAGTTGTGCGAGATCAAAAAACTCAGTGACGAAATTCGTTTCATCCTTGATCTGCTGCATGATTTGCCGAGCCAGGAAGCCCAGGAGATCGTTGCGCGCAACGAACGAACCGTGAAGGAAGGTGATTACGAGGAATTCCTGACGCCTCGCGCACAAAAAAAATATGCGGCGGCTCAGAAGAAGATGCTCGCGAATCAACAATTCAAGGAACAATGGTCCAGCCTCAAAAAGCGCTTCAACTTTCCGGAAGTGACGAAACCGGGCACGATCCATCGTCGCCTTATGACTTGCGAAAGAAACTTCCGCGTCCGTGAATTCGAAAATCAGCTCGCGACCCCGAAACAGCAGGTGCAGGCGGCGATTGATTCAGTCTGCTGGCTTCATTCGCTTTACGGTGTTTTGGATGATTCGCCTTTGCTACAGAAACTCTCCGTCAATCCAACCCCATTTGGCATCATCATTTTCATTCCTACGTGGTGGCCTTTTGACATGAAACGCGACCTGAAGTCCGGCGCGATCAAACGGCTGCAAAAAGCCAGCCGCCTCACACGCTTGCGCGAAGTGGAATACGAACTGTGGTTGGAGAAAGTTCTCGCGGCCATGAACGAGGCCGACAAACTAGGATTGGCCGGTGATGCCAAACATGTTCATATATGTAAGGCGCTCGGAGTGCCGATCGATACCGATGACGGAACGGTGCGGCGCTGGGTGAGGCATACTAAGCGCCTCCAGGCTTCAGCGAAATGGTAAGGGATTACATCGATGGGTAGGGATGAGTCGCCGACTCGTCCCATTATATTTCAGCGGGGTATGACGTAAATTGTCAGTAAGCTCCGATCCGTCGCTTGAGCAAAATACTTTCGGACACGTCGCCGATATATCCCTGCCGGATCACGCTTCTCCAAAGCGAACCACTCAGAGCAGGAGAAGGGAGCCCTAAGCGTGCAAACCCCTTGGCGCCGTGGAAGTTCGGCGGCCGTTTCGAGAGTAAAAATGTCCACTGCGCGGCGCGCAATGCAGATTTTGGGTCCCCAAACGGCCATTGTTCGCGTCGCGGTGATGGTTTTTACTCTCAAAACGTTCGTTGTGAGTTTTGCAGTGACCATTTTGGTTCCCAAAACGGTCATTGCGCGCGGCGCAGCGCCCGTTTCGGCTTCAAAAATGTCTTCGTTTCGTCACAATGACCGTTTCAGCTCCCAAAATGGTCACTGCGCGGCGCGCAATGAACAATTTTACTCCCCAAACGTCCACTGCGCGCCGTGCAATGATCGTTTTGACTCCCAAAACCATCACCGCAACGTCGCGCCGGAGAATTTGGGTCTGGTGATCACCATTGCGCGCCGCGCAACGGAGAATTTGACTCCCAGACTCACCACCGCGCACGACGCAACGTCCATTTTATTCCCAAAACCGCCACCGCGTGCCGCACAACGTCCATTTTCACTCCCGAAGTGTTCACTGCGCGGGGCATGCAGGATTTTACTTCACCGTTTCGAGTTTTAAGGTGGCGGATAAGGGAGCGCAACGATTCGAATTCATCGGCAAAGAAGCGGGTTTAACTGGTGCCGACGATAAGCGCAGAATCCTCAAGCTGCTGGCCATCGCAAAAAAGCATCGAGCCTGAGGACCGTAGAGGGTCAAAACCAATAAAATCCACGGACAAGATACCGTAGCACTTCGGCGCGTCGTCAGTTTACGGAGGTTGCTCTGCTCTCGGCGCCTACAACCGTTGTAAGCCTGGACCTTCCGTACTTAAACCGACAAGACAATTGCGTTTCGTCATGCACAATGTTCGATGTGAGACGCAGGTTTCGCAGCAATGGAATTGGTAGTCATTCGTCTTCGCCGTTTGGCCCTCCATACCTTACCTCTAAAGTTGTTGCATGGTGCCAGTTGGCCCATCGCTGCCATTACGATCTTGGAATAATGGCCAACGCTTGTGGGGTGTGCCGCCGTCAGCTGGAACGCCGCGTTCAGGCTGATCTCGGGCGCTCGCCGTGTGAATGGCTGCTTGAACAGCGAATGCTCGCCGCAAGTTTATTTCTCCGGGAAAAATCGATAAAGGAAACGATGTTCGAGCTAGGGTTCACACAGCCGGCGCATTTCTCTCGCAGCTTCAAGAAGTGCCTGGGAATAACTCCAGGCGCGTTTCAAAAGAGATTTTTTCAGGAAAAGTAGTCAAATGTCGCGTTTAGGCAAAAGTTCCGTCTTCTGACCAGTGTTGCTTCGTGAGATGCTGCTCCTTGTCAGCAAAAAAACAATTTTGATTTAGAAAGAGTTAATCGTCCGTAACACCTTCTCAGTTCTGCAACCTACTTAGGGGCCCACAGGTAAGTTCGGGATTCTGGAAGAAGAAAGGAGTTCATTATGAAACGAGGTCTTTGGTCCGTTCTGCTATTGTTATTTTGTCCATTTGCTTCATGGGCGCAACAGGCTGACTCGTCGCGGCGTTCGTCGAATTTCAGCGTTGCGGAAAGAGGTGACGATTTTTCCGTCCACAAAGCGATAGACGACCACGCCGCTCGTAATGGCAAAGGCAGGCAGCAACCGCGTAGTTTCACCACCTTGGCCACAGGCATGAATGTACGATCTCCAAATGGCGAACTCGCTGCAGCCGACCCAGCTATTCAGAAACATGCCAACGGAGCGGCGGCCCTTAATGCAAAACATAAAGTTACGTTTCTTCCGAACATTGCCGACAAAGACGGCGCCATTGATCTTGTAGCACCCGATGGGGGACGGTTCTTATCGCGGCCGCTCTGCATCAGCTACTACGACACCCGGTCTGGCAAATCAGTGCTAATCGCAGAGATCAAAGACGCAATCGGATCATTTGTGCCAGGCGACACTCATGTCAGATACGCAGATTGCTTCACGGACTTTAAGTGCGACCTCATTTACGAAAACCGCCTTGCCGGGATGGAACAGAATTTGTTGATTCGAGAACAGCCCCCAGCCCCATCAGACTTCGGCCTCAACAATGGCACGACAAAGCTGCAGCTACTCACTGAATTCTTTAATCCGCCGAAACCAGTCCACGTAAAGCGGCAGAGAAAAGGTAGAGAATACGATTTCGCGCTAAAATTTGCAGAAATGACTATTGTGCCGGGAAAAGCTTTTTTAACGGAGCAAAACCAGGCACAGACTGACTCTACTCCTGTTGATAAGCATTGGCAGAAGCTTGAAGGGCGGGACTTCTTGATTGAAGAAGTCGATTACAGTGCTATTTCGGCCGCTCTTTCGCACTTACCCGTCGTCAAACATGCCGCGGTGCTGAAAGAGAACAAGCGTGAGGCCAGAAATGAACGCGTGCTACCCCGTGTTGCCAGTAATAAGTCGCGAACCGATGACCAGATGCAGATTGCTCGTAACGAGAGCGACTATGCAGGCTTCGTAGTTGACTACTCGATTGTGACGTCCAGTGCAGACTTTGTGTTCAAGGCGGATACGACCTATTACGTTACAAATACCGTTTACCTGACTGGCACCACTGTATTTGAAGGTGGAACAGTCATTAAGTTCGCGACAAACTCAGCAGCTTCTCTATCCGTCGAAGCGGTTGATTGCCGCACGGCATCATATCGTCCCGCTATCTTCACAGCACGAGATGACGATTCAGTCGGTGAGGTGCTGCCTTCGAGCACCGGAATGCCAACGGGCGTCTACGGGGGCGATGCACTGCAAATAACGGACGAGGGAGTTCGTTTGAACAACATGAGGTTTTCCTCCCTAAGTAACGCAATCTACTGTTCCTACGGCTCGGGGGATTATTACTTCACAGACATGCAGTTCGTTGGCTGTACCCATCCGATCAAATCTGGAGCCGGCGGGTACTTTGTGCGGAACGGCCTTATCTACAACTGCGAAACGGGCGTTTACGGCGGCGCCGATATACTGCGATTTGAGAATTGTACCGTTCACAATGCGAACATGCTGGCCGATGATTATGCCGCCTATGGAAGTTCGGTTGAGCTCATCAACTCCTTGCTCGTCGCTGTGACGAATTGGGGAACTTACGCAGTTGTCACGACAAACAGTACAACGAGGGTCCATGATGCGACCGGCGTGTTTCAGACCGTGGGTGCGGCCGCTCATTACCTGGCAGAAAGCAGCGTGTTTAGAGACTCCGGTACGACAAATATCAATAGTGATCTATCCCGCGCCCTACGCAAGAAGACGACTGTTCCACCGCTCTTTCTTAATAATACAATAAGTTCGACGACGGTGTTGAGTCCGACTGTTACCCGAGACACCGATACGCCTGACGTCGGCTATCATTACGATCCATTGGACTATGTTGTATCAGCTACGACAGTTTCTTCTGGCACGGCGGTTTCTCTGACAAACGGCGTGGTTTTGGGTTTTTATGGCGCTAACGGAGGGTTTTCTTTGGGAAGTTCACCTTTTATCAGTGTCGGTTCTCCGACAAACCTTAATGTGTTTGCGAGTTTCAATACTGTTCAGGAACAAGCAAATACAAACTGGATTGAGAGAATCAATTATGGATTTTTTGCAGACACAGGTGGGCCGCACGACATCACTTGTCGATTTACAGAGTTTTCGATCATGGCGTCGGATTATTGTGCACTTCCGTTCACCTCCAATGGTTTCAACGGAACACTTCGTTTTAACGACTGCCAGTTCCGCGGAGGAGATCGACTATCGTTCGCGTCGACCTCTGGGAGTGGTTTGAGCGTTTATTTAACGAATTGCTTGTTTGAACGAACGCCGCTGTGGTTTTACACGTCCGCTGGAACAAATGTCACCGTAACAGCTTTCAATAATTCATTCATCGGAGGGGATGTCGAATTTGCCCAGCCCTCGCTCGATTACACTTTCAAGGACAATTTGTTCGATCGCACATCGCTAACCGTTGCTTCCGCAGCGATCGTCAATAATGACTACAACGGGTTTGTTACCAACGAAAATCGTTTCACCAATGGAGGGGCTCACGATGTCATTTTGACGACCAGTCCTGTGTACGAAACAGGCGCGCTCGGGCGATTCTATCTCCCGTCAAATAGCCCACTGATTGACGCAGGAAGTACCAATGCAAGTTTGCTGACACTGTACCATTTCACCACTCAGACAAATCAGCTTAAAGAAACAAACTCCGTTGTGGATATTGGGTTTCATTACGCTGCTTTGGACTCGAACGGAGCGGCCTCCGATTCGGATTCAGATGGCTTGCCGGATTACATCGAGGATTCGAACGGCGATGGAACGGCGAACGGAGGGGAAAGTCCATGGAATGATCCGCGTCCCCAAATCTCTATCGTAACGCCGGTCAATGGTGCTCTTTTCGTTACCTCGCCCTGTAATATCACCATTACGACTACGAACTATGACAATGGTTCGGTTACAAACGTCGAATTTTACAACGGAGCGGCGCTTATTGGTCAAAGCACGAATATTTCTGGAGGCCTTTGTAGTATCACGTGGAGCAATGTTAGTGCTGGAACCTATACTCTAACCGCTAAAGCAACCGACAATCTTGGTGCGAGCACAACCTCCGATACAGTCGTAATCGTTGTTAACGCCATGCCAACAGTTGCGATCACGTCGCCTGCTGCTACCGATAGCCTCGCAATTCCGACCAATGTTATCATCACAGTTACAGCTTCCGACTCCGATGGCTCGGTGACAAACGTTCAGTTTTACGATGGCGCGACGCTTTTGGGACAGGTTGCGAGTTCACCTTATGTGTTCGCGGTCTATAACGCATCGGTGAAGGATTACTCGCTCACGGCTGTCGCGGCCGATAACCGCGGAGCGTTGTCGACCTCGGCCGTGGTAAATGTGTCCGTGACGGTCCCGACGAACGATTTGAAGATCTGGCTCAAGGCGAGCCACGGGATTAGTACGAACGCGTCCGGGAATGTCACCAATTGGGTTGATCAAAGCGGGAATGGTAACGATGTCAGACAGACGAATACTGCGTTTCAACCTTCCTTCGCGAACAATGTCCTGAACAGCCAGCCAGTTGTTCGCTTTGGCATTGCCACAAACTATTTAACCTCGACGAATAATCCGCTTTTGACGAACGATACACGCACCATTTTTTCTGCCGGTAAAGGGTCGGCCAATACAAATGGAGGAACAATTGTTACGTTTAAGCGATCCGCTCCGCTGTTTGCCGCCCAATGGTTTCGCTATCCGGGAGACAGTAAGTTTTACATTTACACAGATGGTATTGTTGCCAACAACAACGCTTCCGCTCCAGATGCTCTAAGCACTGTGACAAATGTCTTTGTTGGAACTCATATGGCTGCCGGTGTTGGAACAGGCGCCGACATACAGGGATATTTGAATGGGGTTGCTCTGACAGTAACACAGACACCGGGTTCGATTGCGTCGCCCTCCGGGAGCACGAGCGGTTTCTCAATTGGCGCACGTGAAGACACATTAACCCAATGCTGGCATGGCGATCTGGCCGAAATTCTCGTGTATAAGACGAACGTCTCGTTCGTAACAAGAGTCGCCATTGAAGAGTACCTTGGACAAAAATATGGGGTGAGTTCTCCTGCGATTCTGGCGCCGACAAACCTGGTTGCGGTTCCTCTCTCGGCAACACAGGTGGAAATGAGTTGGAACAATCAAACTAACACTGAAATAGCAATCCAGGTCGAGCGAAAGGGAGCTTTTGATTCAGTGTTCTCTACAGTGGCAGTGCTTGCGTCGGGGAAAACGTCGTACATAGACAGTGGACTGACTGCAGCTTCAACTTATACATATCGCATTTTGGCGGTATACATTGGTGGCTATTCCGCTTACTCGAGTACTGCAACCGCGACGACTTTCACCGCTGCTGCCGACGTCCCTGTGACTAATGCGGTCCTTTGGTTGAAGGCCTCCGTTGGCGTCTCGCTGGACACAGTGAGCCGCGTGACAAACTGGGCCGATCAAAGTGGAACGACTAACGCCGCCGCTCAGAGTGGAGCTGGTGCCCGGCCGTACCTGATAAGTTCTACAGAGCTCGGTGGACGTTCCACTGTGGCCTTTTATGGCTCCAATTACCTCGGATTTTTAACGCCTTCGTTCATGGCCTCGCTTTCGCGGGCAGAAGTATATGTTTTGATTCGTTCACAGCTCAGTGCTCCAGCAAGCGCACAGAGCCATTGGTTTTTTGCCGACGGAAATGAGGCCGAAATCCGGTATCCGAATAGTAGTGACGAAATTTATGACGGGTTCGGCTCGCGCCAGGTTCACCGTGTCGGGGCGCCCTCGCAGACGCTCACGAACTACCACCTGTATAATGTATCCACACAACCGCTCGAATGGGCGGCGCGGGTGAATGGCTTGCTTCAATATTCCACAACTAACTTCACGGTCGCCTTCCCGCCCGGCACGGCTCCCTATGTTCCGTATCTTGGGGTAACTCTCTCGGGAGGGGCTCCGGCCACAGGCTTCAAAGGCGAAATGGCGGAAGTCCTAATCTTTAACCGTGTGTTAACGGAGCCCGAAAGAGATTCAGTGGGCAGTTATTTCGGGGCGAAATACGGTTTCGTCACAGCGCCAGCCATACCGACCAACCTTGTTTGTTACGCGCTCGCGAGCAACCAAATCAGTCTGTTATGGAAATCTTCACTCGGAAACGCGAAAACAACTTACAAAGTCGAACGAAGCCTTGATTCGTCGACGTGGGCGCAAGTCGCTGCCGTCGAGCACGGGAATTCGTATATCGATACCAACAGCCTCGTAATCGGGACAACCTACTATTATCGCGTCAAAGCGGCTAACTGGGGCGGAGAATCAGGCTTTTCGAACACAAACTCCGTGACGGTGCCGAGCACGGGCACAGGAATGCCTCTTTCGACTCTTCGTCTGTGGTTGAAGGGCGATGCCGGACATGGCGCGGGTCTGATTAATTCATGGGCGGACCAGTCGGGTTATACAAACCACGCCTACGAGAACGTTGCTACGTCGCGGCCTTCGGTAACCAATAATGCCGTGAATGACAGGACCGCAATCAGGTTCACCAACACGGTTCTGAAATTCATCAACGCCGCATTTCTGAATGCTGAAACTGAAGCGGAGATCTTTGCGGTTTTCAAAGCGCAAGATGCAACCTCTGCGTCCACGAGGAGCCACTGGCATTTCGGCCTGAACTTCCGGTCTGAATATCCAGACGCGACCGGAAAAATCGGTGACAATTTTGGCCGGAGTGACGGCTTGTCCACTCTGACGACACCCTCTAGTCCGATCACCAATCATCATATCTACAATGTCGTTGCCCGAGATGGAGAATGGACCTCACGCATCAACGGTGTGATGCAATTCACCGATGCCGGGACGCGGCCAGTTTTCACAAACGCTGCGTATCTGGCGAATAGTTGGAGCTTCGATACTCCCTTCCGTGGAGAATTTGCGGAGGTGATGATCTTCAATCGGCCTTTGACGGCGGAAGAGGGCAACACGGTCGAGCGCTATCTAGGTAATAAATACAACATTGCCCCTCCGGCAAGCGCTCCCTCAACCCCAACGGGACTGCGGGTCACAGGAGTTCCGAACAATAAAGTTTCGGTTTCCTGGAATCGGGACAATGCAGCGGAAACAATAGACGTTGAACGAAAGGAAGCAGGGGGAAGTTATTCTCTTCTCCAAACGGTTCGCTCACCACTGACAAATGCGACAGACAGCACGGCGTTATTCGACCGAAATTATTACTATCGCATTCGCGCCAACAACTTTGCCGGATCGTCGGCGTACACTTCGGTTTCTGCGCCAACTGTCACTCTTACTAACGATACGGAGAATTTCAACGTATCGATTGGAACCAATGCGGATATCGGAGCGACAGTGTATTCCGACGATTCGACCGCGATTGTTAAAGCCGAGCTGTTCAATTTCACAAACCTCCTCAGTACCGTCACGGCGACTACGAATGCATTCTCCTTCACGGTCACGAATCTTTCGACGGGGACTTACGCCTTTTCGATACGAGCGACGGACGCAAAGACAAACAGTCGTTTCTCGGGAGTATGGCGTCTGACGGTGAGTCCCGACGTTGATGCTGACGGAACGAACGATATTCGGGAAATCACCATCAAAACCGATCCCACGGTTACCAACAATGTTCCCGGCGGCGATGTCACCGCGCCACAAATTCTGCTGGAGGAACCTCGCACTGCCACCCCGTATCCATGATTTGAAAGGAAATCTGTATGAAAAATAACTTTTCTACCGCGAATATTATTTCCTGGCCTTTAAAAGCCGTTGCTTTGGGGCTCGTCTTTGTCGAACTAATGATACCGTTCGCGCCGGCGTTATACGCCGATGGCGAGCCTGTTGTCGTAACACCTCCAGCCGTGCAAGCGGGCCCGCCTGTCAGCGTAAGCGTTGCGCCGCCGTGGCAGTTCTCCAGTCCACCGACGGATGACGAAATTTCACGAGCACTGATCTTCAGCCAGTCGCTTGTTCCAGCGGGACAGACAACAGGAACGGAAAACACTGCGCTGGTTGATATGCTGACAACGCTTCGGAATTCGCCGGAAGCAAATCGAGAGACTGCCATACAGAACTTCCTGACGAATAATCCCGTCTCGGCGTGGCGTGTCGCCCTGCTGACTGAACTTGGCACTTTCTATCGTAAGACGGGTCATTTCGGGAAAGCGATCGAGGTTTGGGAAGACGCATGGAATGCCGGGAAAAATGCGAACGGGCCGCGCATTCGTGCGGTCGTCGATCTTGCCATTGGCGAGCTTTGTCAGCTGACATCAAGGTTGGGAAGAACCGATCGGCTTCGAGAACTGCTCGCCGAAGTTGAGAATCGCGACATCACCGGTCCTGCGACTGAGAAGATTCAAGGAGCGCGGGAAGGTTTGTATACCATGGAACATTTTCCCGAGCGCGCTTTCCTGTGCGGTCCGCTCTCGCTTAATAGCATTCAAGCTTTCATCGATCCGGACAAAGCGAATAACCCGGTTCTCATGGCGGCTCAGTCTACGACCAATGGTTGTTCCTTGAGCCAGATTCATGATCTCGCCAACAGCATTCAGATGGACTTCAGGATTGCGAAGCGCGATCCCGGTGCGGAGATCCTGGTGCCCGCGGTCGTGCATTGGAATGCAGGCCATTACGCGGCCCTGATCAAAGAGACGAATGGTTTATACCTCGCGAAGGACCCGACGTTCGGCCAGGACTTTTGGGTGACCGCAGAAACCCTTGATACGGAAGCGAGCGGCTACTTTCTTGTAAAAAACGGTGACCTGCCTTCGGGATGGACAGCCGTCGATCCGGCCAACGCCACTAACATTTGGGGAAAAGGCAGCTGCAACACCGGCGATGGCGACGAAACCAAAGATTGTGACGAAACTGCGCAGGAATGTAAGGAATGTTGTGATCCGGGCATGCCCAACTACTCGTTTCACAGCATGTTGGTCAGCCTCCATATTAAAGACACTCCGATTACGTATGGTCCGCCACGTGGCGAGCGCGTTAACTTCACGGTGACGTATAACTCGCGCGAGGCAAACCAGCCTGCCGTGTTCACGTATTCGAATTTTGGACAGAAATGGACCTGCAACTGGCTTTCCTTCATCACCGATAATTCGACGAATACAAGTGCTGATCTCATGCAGTATGCACAAGGCGGCGGCGCCAATCGGTTCACCATGAGCGGCAGTACCGGGACTGCATCTCCCTACAAAGAACGAAGCACGGTGACACGGACGGGCACGAACACTTATGAACGGACTTTGCCAGATGGTTCGAAGCAGGTTTATGGGCAATCGGATGGCCGCGTTGGAACACGCAATATTTTTCTCACCAGCAGCGTTGATCCCCATGGAAACACAACCACTTTCGAATACGATGCCAACCTGCGATTGGTGCGCGTCATCGATGCAATCGGGCAGACCAACCGGCTGTACTACGAATCAACAAATGACATTTATTTGATCACCAAGGTCGAAGACCCGTTTGGTCGTTCGGCAAGTTTTCAATATTCCAGGGTCGATACAAACAGCCCGTGGAGGTTGACGCAAATCACGGACGCAATCGGCATGTCGTCCCAGTTTGCTTACGGCACGGGGGATTTTATCACGTCAATGACAACACCGTACGGAACAACGACGTTTTCGAACACGAATGCGACTGGAGCATTGAGGACGTTGGAAGCGACAAATCCGTTGGGACAAAAAGAGAAAGCTGAATATAGGGAACGAGTTCTGACAGTCTCGGAACTTCCGCCGAGTGCGATTAGCAACTCCTTGGGGAATGACTTCCGGGAATTTCGAAATACGTTTTATTGGGACCACAAGGTCATGCAGGAAGCACCGTCGGATTATGCGAAAGCCAAAATCTTTCACTGGTTGCATTTGGTCAGTTCGGCTGCCGGAATTTCTTCCGGCATTCTGGAATGGGAAAAGAAGCCGTTGGAGAGCCGGGTTTGGTACAATTATCCCGGGCAAACGGATGGCCGTGTTACCGGTACGAACTCACTTCCCAGCGTTATTGCACGCGCTTTGGATGACGGCAGCACGCAGGTCCAGCGGTTTCAATACAACTCAAAAGGCAAGCCGACGCTCACCGTTGATCCTTTGAATCGCACGAATCAATTCACTTATGCCGCCAACGGGATTGATTTGATTGAAACGCGTCATGTTGTCGGCGCCACGACGGAGTTGCTGGCAGCCGTCAGTTATAACTCGCAACACTTGCCATTACGGGCAACGAATGCAGCGGGGAAGGTCACTGCATTTGGCTACAATGCCTACGGCCAACTGACGAGTCTCACCAATGCGAAGGGCGAAACCGTCACCATGTCGTATGATGCGAATGGATTCTTAACGAACGTGGTTGGTTCGCTGCCAAATTCCAAGGTGAGCTTCACCTATGACAGCACGAATCATGTGCGGACGGTGACGGATTCGCAGGGGTACACGATTACAAATTCCTATGACAATCTGGATCGGTTGATTCGAGTGGAGTATCCGGATGGGACGAGCGAACTCACCATTTACGACAAGCTCGATGCGACGATGGTGAAGAATCGTCGCAATCAATGGTCGCGTACGATCTACGATGCTACACGTCAGCCCATTGTGACAGCGGATGCGCTTGGGCGTTTAACTTACTTTGATTGGTGCGCGTGTGGTTCCCTTGGAAGCATCACCGACCCGATGGGGCGGGTCACGTCGTGGGTGCGGGATATCCAGGGCAGAGTGCAAAGCAAGTATTACCCGGACTTGACCCACGTGGATTATGCATATGAAACAAAATCAGGAAGGTTGAAGTCGATTACCGATGCCAGGAACCAGACGAAAGCGTTCACATATAACACCGACAACACACTGCGACAGATCACTTACAGCAATGCGGTGGTGGCAACGCCCAGTGTGAGTTTTACGTATGACACCAACTACGTTCGCGTGTTGACGATGACGGATGGGATCGGAACGACGACGTACAGCTACAATCCGATTAACGGCAGCCTCGGCGCGGGCATGCTGGCGAGCATCGATGGCCCGCTTTCCAATGACACCATTACGTATCGCTATGATGAGTTGGGCCGGGTGACGAACCAGGCGATCAACAATGTCGGAGTCAATGTGACGTACGATTCGATCGGGCGCGTGACGGTGATGACGAATGCTTTGGGAACATTCACGAACACGTATGATACGAACACGTTGATGCTGACTTCCGTGGCGTATCCGAACGGGCAAAGCATGAACCTCAGCTATTTCGGAAATGACCATGATCGGCGGCTGCAAACGATTTGGAACAAGAAAGGGAATGGGACGACGATTTCGAAGTTCGATTACACCTACGACAGCGATGGGCAGATTCAAACGTGGCAACAGGAACTGGGTGGTGTTTCGACGAACGTTTACAACTTCACGTACGATCCGGTGGACCAGTTGCTGCACGGCAGTTTGAGCAACGCGGTGACTGGAGCCTTGATTAAACAGTTCTTTTATCAATATGATGCGGCGGGCAACCGAACAGCGGAACAAATCGATATGGCCTCGGCGAGTGCCAGTTTCAATAATCTGAATCAGATGACCAGCCGCACAAACGGTGGGGCCATCCAGTTCAAAGGGAGCCTCAACGAAGGCGGGACGGTCAATGTCGCAGGGAAAGCGGCAATCATGCTTACGAGTAATCGTTTCGTGGGATATGGCGTTGCGACGAATGGTACAAATTCCGTTGTGCTTTCCGCCACTGATTACAGCAACAATACCACAAACAAAACATATCAGATCGTCGTTACGAACAATGCCGTTGCAAAGACGCTCGGCTACGATCTCAATGGCAATTTGACGAACGAGGTCAGCGCGACGCAGACGAATACCTACGAATGGGACGCGGCCGACCGCATGGTGGCGAGAACGAGTGGAACTAACCGATCAGAATTCACCTACGACGGGATGAGTCGTTGCGTGCGCATTGTGGAGAAAACGAACGGAGTCGTGGACAGTGATAAACGATTTGTCTGGTGTAGTCTGCAACGATGTGAGGAACGCGATTCATCGGGTGCTACCGTGACAAAGCGGTTCTTTGGACGAGGGGAGCAAATTAATGGTGGGAACTATTACTTTTCTGTTGATCACCTCCGCTCGGTCCGAGAGATGTCCGACTCTAGCGGAGTCGTCCGTGCGAAATACGAATACGATCCGTATGGAAGACGGACAAAGCTTACTGGCGATCTCGAGGCAGATTTTGACTTCACAGGATATTATGTGCATCTACCGACCGGACTCTGCTTGGCTCCTTTACGGTCCTACGATCCAGACCTGGCTCGGTGGTTAAGTCAGGATCCTATTAAGGAAATTGGAGGATTAAACCTCTATGGCTACGTGCGTAATAATCCGATCAATCTCGTCGACCCAGCTGGTTTAGAAGGACTAGGACAAGATGAATATACATTGCCGCCCGATGGATGGACACCTCCGATCATTAATAGTCCACCGATTTCGTTTCCATTTAGCCTTGGTGTTGTTGCCAGTGGTACAGCTGAAGGAGGGGTTGCCTTTGGCGGTGGGGGAAATTGCAGTCTCGGCGGAGGCTTTTTTCATGATCCGAGTCGCGGGAACAGCTTAGGTGGCTTCATTGGAGGCGGAGCTGTCGCTGGGGGCCCGGGTGGGTATTCTGTTAACTCTCCAAACAGTCCAACAGGCCAGCCGTCTGCGGTGTATGGAAGAACAGCTGGGGCGGGTGCCGGGTTCTTCGTTTCGAATGCCGGAACGGCCGCCGAGCTGGGCGGGCCGTTTGACCAATGGAATCTGAATCTGCCTTTGTTTGGCTTCACATTCGCGAAATGTGACCAAACGTGGATCGCAACCGGTGCAGCGGGCAAAAGCTGGGGTATTTCATGGAGTGTTTATCCAACCACGACCGTGTGGGCGGGGGGACTGAATTTAGAAACTGGTATTCCCGATGTATATGATCCAGAATAGGTATAAATGGGTATCGGATTCTACGCTGTTGTAATCGTAATGGTCGTTTCGTTCACCACCGTTGCCATTTTTCGCTATTTAACGCGTCGGCTGGGAACGGATGAGTTATTGCGATCAGGTGCAATTCTCGCAAAGGATGCACTCGAGTTGCCAGGGGCTTTTTGGTTAATGAAAAAGAGAATTGCGTACGATCGTATAGAATCAGTAGAGGTCGTTCCATTTCATGTGGCTGCATTCGCCGCGCCGTTCCGATACGGCTTTTCCATACGTAATCTGTGGACGCGCATGACAGGACGGGTTGTTGTGATAACGTTGAAAAAAGCCACCTTTGTTAAGTACGTTCTATTTACTCCTAAGAATGCGGAGGACTTTGTCTGTCAATTGAGAACCCATATTACCGAGAAAGCTGCTAATTCACCATACTAATAGATAGGTAACCAATACCAGATTTTTGACCTACGTTTCAATTTTGCACCAAACATGGGTGGGCTTCCCAAGCCGCCACAGTCAGGTTGCCGAACGAAAGACTTTCATTTCATGAAATGTGGACTTGGAGTTCGCCGGCCTTACAACGTGGCGGGTGCGCCATCTCATCTATTCATCCGAACGGTTCAACACGGTCCACCCACATCCAGTGCTGTCCTCGCCAACTCACTTCCCAGCGTTATTGCACGAACATTGGATGACGGCAGCGCCCAGGTGCAACGGTTTCAATACAACTCAAAAGGGAAGCCGACCCTCACGGTTGATCCTCTCAATCGAACGAATCAATTCACGTATGCGGCAAACGGGATTGATTTGATCGAAACGCGACATGTTGTCGGTGCCACAACAGAGCTGCTCGGCGCGGTTAGTTACAATTCGCAACACTTGCCGTTACGGGCGACGAATGCAGCGGGGAAGGTCACATCGTTTGGCTATAATGCGTATGGCCAATTGACGAGTCTGACCAATGCGAAGGGCGAAACGGTCACGATGTCCTATGATGGGAATGGATTTTTAACGAATGTGGTTGGTTCGCTGCCGAATTCCAAGGTGAGTTTCACGTATGACAGCACGAATCATGTTCGAACAGTGACGGATTCACAGGGGTACACGATTACAAATTCCTATGACAATCTGGATCGGCTGATTCGAGTGGAGTATCCGGATGGGACGAGTGAAGTCACGGTTTACGATAAGCTCGATGCAACCATGGTGAAGAATCGTCGCAATCAATGGTCGCGCACGATCTACGATGCGACACGTCAGCCCATTGTGACAGCGGATGCGCTTGGACGTTTAACTTACTTTGATTGGTGTGCGTGTGGTTCGCTGGGAAGCATCACCGACCCAATGGGACGAGTCACTTCGTGGGTGCGGGATATCCAGGGCAGGGTGCAAAGCAAGTATTACCCGGACTTGACCCATGTGGATTATGCCTATGAAACGAAATCAGGGAGGTTGAAGTCGATTACGGATGCCAAAAACCAAACGAAAGCGTTCACCTATAACACGGACAATACGCTGCGACAGATCACCTACAGCAATGCCGTGGTGGCAACTCCAAGTGTGAGCTTTACGTATGACACCAACTACGTTCGCGTGCTGACGATGACGGACGGGATTGGAACGACGACCTACAGCTACAATCCGATTAACGGCAGCCTCGGCGCGGGCATGCTGGCGAGCATCGATGGCCCGCTTTCCAATGACACCATTACGTATCGCTATGATGAGTTGGGCCGGGTGACGAACCAGGCGATCAACAATGTTGGAGTCAATGTGACGTACGATTCGATCGGACGAGTGACGGTGATGACCAATGCGCTGGGAACCTTCACGAACACGTATGACACGAACACATTAATGCTGACTTCGGTCGCGTATCCAAACGGTCAATCGATGAATCTCAGCTATTTCGGAAACGACCATGATCGAAGGTTGCAAACGATCTGGAACAAGAAGGGCGACGGGACGACGATTTCAAAGTTCGATTACACCTACGACAGCGATGGGCAGATTCAAACGTGGCAGCAGGAATTGGGCGGTGTTTCCACAAACATTTACAACTTCACCTACGATCCCGTGGACCAGTTGCTGCACGGCAGTTTGAGCAATGCGGTGACTGGAGCCTTGATTAAGCAGTTCTTTTATCAATATGATACGGCGGGCAACCGAACAGCGGAACAAATCGATATGGCCTCGGCAAGCGCCAGTTTCAATAATCTGAACCAGATGACCAGCCGCACGAACGGCGGTGCGATTCAGTTCAAAGGGAGCCTCAACGAAGGAGGGACCGTCAATGTGGCTGGCAAAGCGGCAATCATGCTCACGAGCAATCGTTTCGTCGGATACGGCGTTGCGACGAATGGCACGAACCCGGTTGTGCTTTCCGCCACCGATTACAGCAGTAATACCACAAACAAAACATATCAGATCGTCGTCACGAACAATACTGTCACAAAGACGTTGAGCTACGATCTCAACGGCAATTTGACCAACGAGGTCAGTGCCACGCAGACGAACACCTACGAATGGGATGCTGCTGATCGGATGGTGGCGAGAACAAGCGCCACAAACAGATCGGAATTTACCTACGACGGAATGAGCCGATGCGTCCGCATCGTGGAGAAAACAAACGGAGTCGTCGCTAGCGACAAACGGTTTGTGTGGTGCGGAATGCGGAGATGTGAAGAGCGCGATTCAACAGGTGGGACGGTTACAAAACGATTCTTCGGTGCGGGCGAACAAATCAGCGGAGCAAATTATTACTTTACTGTGGATCACCTTGGCTCGATCCGAGAGATGTCCGACACGAGCGGAGTTGTCCGAGCCAGATACGATTATGATCCCTATGGAAGAAGGACGAAGCCCGCTGGCGATTTGGAGGCGGATTTCGGCTCTACTGGACATTATCTTCACCAGGCGAGTGGGCTTTATTTCGCTCCATTGCGATCTTATGACCCTGATTCCGCGCGTTGGCTGAGCCGCGACCCAATTCAAGAAGGCGGAGGGATTAATTTGTACGCCTATGTGGGCAATAATCCGGTAAACAAAGTTGATCCAGATGGGAGACTAGCTTGGGTGCCGTTCCTAATTGCAGCGTTTGTCTGGGGAGCAGTCATGGCTGAAGAAACTGCTAACGCACCGGCACCCGGCGATCCTACGTATGGTCCGCTTACCGTTGGAGATCGAGTGCTTGCAGGGACGGTGAATATGGTTTGTGGTGGAGCATTGCGTGGAGCGGGTGTGTTGACGTCAAAGGCAGCGGGGGCTCTGAAAGGGTGTCCAACCACGCCCCCAGAAATGGTCGGTGGTGGCAAAGGCATCGTTTATGATGGCGAAGTTGTCGCCCACGCCCCGCTTGAAGCTGTAACTAGCCACGAACAATTGGCAATACGATCTGGGACACTGCTTCAGCCGCCCAAAGCTGGAACGCCAGGACTTCTGATAGAAGGTGCAGAGGCTTTCACGTATGTTGCAAACGGTTCGAAGGTTTTGGTAACGGGCTCGATGAACTTCAACATGACTGTAAGCGTGAACACAGTTGAAGTCGTGACGTTTTACGTGAACGGACGGAAATGACTCTAATTCAAAAATTACAGCGTATGCTAGAGTTAATGGAACGGTTTCATACCATTTTAGCCGATCTCTTCCCGCATCATGGGTTGAAAGCGGTGGGGGGAAGCCGAATTCTCATCGGCACGGCATTGTTTCCGGTAGCAAAGGACTGCGTCGAGAAAATTAGAAATGAAGTCGAGAGTTCGCCCGACGCTAACACGCGCATGAGCCTAACACCATTATTTACTGAGGCTGCTGAATTAATTGGCCGAATAGAAAGAGAAGGTCGCACTGGAAATGAAGAGAAAATCAATGAGGCTGCGACCCTCCTGTATTTAGTTAGTGGCGTGGCTTGGAACTATGTAGCTCACGAACTGGGAACCAGTCCTTCACGTGATCCAAATCACGTCAGAGTTGAACCTTTGGGACCGTTGTTTAACCGCTGTGGTCGAAGAATGAACGTGCTGGACTCGGTGGAGTTGCAGCCTCTACTCGGACAATTAACTGCTGAGATGAAAACGTGTTTGCGAAAACTCCGGCTGTGAGTGGAAGCTGAACTCGTTGTTGTGGCCGTGTGCTCACGATGCCCGACGGGACAGGAACGACGACCTACAGCTACAATCCGATTAACGGCAGCCTCGGCGCGGGCATGCTGGCGAGCATCGATGGCCCGCTTTCCAATGACACCATTACGTATCGCTATGATGAGTTGGGCCGGGTGACGAACCAGGCGATCAACAATGTTGGAGTCAATGTGACGTACGATTCGATCGGACGAGTGACGGTGATGACCAATGCGCTGGGAACATTCACGAACACGTATGATACGAACACGTTGATGCTGACGTCGGTCGCATATCCGAACGGTCAGACGATGAATCTCAGCTATTTCGGAAATGACCATGATCGCCGGTTGCAAACGATCTGGAATAAGAAGCCCGACGGGACGACAATTTCGAAGTTCGATTATACCTATGATAGTGATGGGCAGATTCAAACGTGGCAACAGGAACTGGGCGGTGTTTCCACAAACGTTTATAACTTCACCTACGATCCTGTGGACCAGTTGCTTCACGGCAGTTTGAGCAACGCGGTGACTGGAGCCTTGATTAAACAGTTCTTTTATCAATATGATACAGCGGGCAACCGAACAGCGGAACAAATCGATATGGCCTCGGCGAGCGCCAGTTTTAATAATCTGAACCAGATGATCAGCCGCACGAACGGCGGTGCCATCCAGTTTAAAGGGAGCCTCAACGAAGGTGGCATCGTCAACGTTGCAGGGAGAGCTGCAATCATGCTCACGAGCAATCGTTTCGTAGGATACGGCGTTGCAACGAATGGGACGAATTCAGTGGTGCTTTCCGCGACCGACTACAGCAACAATACCACGAACAAAACCTATCAGATCGTCGTCACGAATAATGCCGTCGCAAAGACGCTAAGCTACGATCTCAATGGCAATTTGACGAACGAAGTCAGCGCAACGCAGACGAACACCTACGAATGGGATGCTGCTGATCGAATGGTCGCGAGAACGAGTTGGACGAATCGATCGGAATTCACATATGATGGCATGAGCCGATGCGTGCGTATTGTGGAGAAAACGAATGGTGTCGTCGCCAGCGATAAGCGATTTGTTTGGTGCGGTATGGATCGGTGTGAGCAGCGCGATTCAACAGGCGGGACGGTTACAAAACGATTCTTTGGGGAAGGCGAGCAAATCAACGGAGCAAATTATTACTTTACTGTGGATCACCTCGGCTCAATTCGAGAGATGGCGGACACGAGTGGAGCTGTGAGAGCCAGATACGAATACGATCCGTATGGAAGACGGACAAAGCTCGCTGGAGACTTGGAAGCGGATTTTGGGTTCACAGGACATTATTTTCATCAAATGACGGGCTTGTATTTGACCCCATTTAGACCTTACAATCCAGAGGTCGCAAGGTGGTTAAGCCGAGATCCTGTCGGGGAGCAACAGCGAGGGGGGCTTTATACGTACGTAGGAAATAATCCAATTAACAAATTGGATCCGTTGGGTCTAATCGAGTTGACAGGAACTTATGGCCCTTCGGGAACTCTCGGCGCGGGCTTTGGCGATGGTTGGGGCGTGTTTGTCAGTGGTAATTTGGCTGGAGGCGTGATACTTGACTTGTCCGATCTCTTGAACTCTCGTCTAACATTTCAGTGTCAATATAACGTTATGACTGGAAAGGGGTTCGCACTTACCGGTTCGCTGCTCGCCCCGAATATGAGCCTGAATTATGGCTCTTCAAGCACAGCTGGGTGGACTCCTGTCCAAACTCCTTGGCATTTTGAGGTAGGAACTGATACTTTAGGTCCCGTTGTTGTTACGGGTAGCGCCGACGTGGATCCCTTCAACAAGCAAGTTGGTGGCTATGGGGGACGCGGACCTACTCCTGGTTGGGCACTGTATGTCGCTGGTGGACAAGGTTTTTGTAAGCAAGGTAACAGTCCATCGCTTCGAGATGGAATCAAAGCTGTCACCGATTGGTGGGCTAGTGTTGTTCAGTCTCTGTCTATAACCTTTGAAGGTGGCTGGACCGACTAAGTAAAAAACGAGTATCGAGTTGAATGCTGATATTGAGAAATATTTTGTATGTTTGCGCGGCCTTTGTTTTTGCAGCATATCCGGCTTACCTTGTTTTTGTTTTTGGGGCTAGCTTTCGATATAGACACGATCGGCATCAAATGCCGGAAACTACTCGCCGGTGGATTTCGCGCTTTCGATTCATTACAAACGCACACGTCATGTTGTTGTTTGCGCTTGCGATATTGATTTCGGTTATCAACACATTTTTCCTAAAGTAGTTCCAAACGAGAACACTCGTATGACTCGTTCTTGGACCAGTCAATTGTATGAACAAATGGATTCGTCATATACTTTTAGCGCTCTCGATTGGCGGCGGCTTCAACGGATTGGTCGCTGCCGCAAATGCAATAGTTCAATTTTCCAACAGCTTGTCCTCGGATTTCGTTTGTGTTGTGTTTGCCGCTTTGTTTCTTTTTGTCATGGCAAGTGGTCTGCTTTTTGCGGAAAATCCGACATGTACAACGCCCCTCATCGTAGCTTTGATTTTGCAAATTCCGGTGATTGCTTCCCCTGTCGTTTCTTATAACTTTGCTGCGGGCTTTGGAGTAAGATGCGGTCTTGTGGGCGGTCGTTTTAGCGGGGCTTATTTTTTAGGAAGTAATTGGCAATTGTTGATATTTTCAGACAGTGCTTGGGGATTTGGCTTGAACATCGTTGCTCTCGCAAGTTTGATTTGCATTTTTTGGGCACAACAAAAAGGGGGCACCCCTTTATGAGCTTGCGTTCTAAATGTTCGATCGGATTGCCTTGTATTAAAGGGGGCAGTCCTTAATATTTACAACTCAACTTCCGGCCAATCTTTTTAAATTCAGCGATCTATATATCAGAATTCGAAGCGGCTGCCAACGCCTGCTACCTCCAAGGATCACAACCCTTTAATAATAAAATCATAGCAACACCGTGAAAATCTTTTCGATATTTCTTTTTCTATTCCTCGCGCTTTTCACCTCTGGGTGCGGAGGAATGTTTAAGGGCAAACAGGCTGCCGAGCAGAGCGTGGCTGACTTTCACAAACTCTACAACGAAGGCAAATTCACAGAAATTTATTCTGCCGGTCACACGGCTTTTAAAGGGGCGACAACCGAAAAGCAGTTTTTGGATTTGATGGGTGCTGTGCAGCGCAAGCTCGGAAAGGTCACGCAGACTGCGAATGCCGGTTTCAATGTCCGGACATTTAATTCCACGACCACCGTTATTTTGAACCAGAACACCACGTTTGAGCAAGGCACAGGCGCAGAGGTGTTCGTATTTCAAATGGATGGTGAAAAGGCAGTATTGACTGGCTACAACATCAACTCGAAAGATTTGATTCTGAAATAGTTTAGAATGAACTTGTACGCGCCAACCAAAGCACGGGTAGTGCCATGAAAATAGCGCTGGCGTAGCTTCTCGATTACGAACCCTTCGGAAATGAAGGGAAGC
>CBHWET010000030.1:0-23565 GCA_966112985.1 uncultured bacterium
GAGTAGCTAAAGTCGAAAGAGCTTACGGCAAATGAAAACCACGGAGTCCAACCAGTCGCTGGAGCGAACCCGGCGTGAGTGTCGCGGTTCCATGTTTCCTGTGTGCTGGGTCGGTGAGCTCGATTCGTTGGACCACTTATGACGCGTACGAGAATTCTCCGACATTTACTGACCGTTTGCATCTTACTGTATCTAGCTGCTTTCTTGGTTGTTCATCTCTCATCGTCATTGCGACGCCCTGCTGCGAATATGGTTTATTGGTATTACAGCGATTCACAGATTTTGGAGACGGTGGAGTTTTACGGTTTTTGGCCGCTTCGGCACATTGGTTATCATGTTCCAGGTCTTATGAGTCGCCATTATCTGGAAGCTACATCATCCGATTTGCCGGCCGATACGGAGGCTGATGTATGACGACACAGCCCAATAATTTGGATGCAGCGAAGCTCGCGATCGCGTTTCGGTTGCAAAGCGGATACCACAGGTATGCCGCGGCTGATTCGAAGTATCATTAGCTCTCCACAACAGCACGCGTGAAGCCAGTCGCTCCAAGGATTCGATTTCGAGACGCTCGGGAACGAGTGGGCTTATCACACGATCAGATTGTGGCACAATCGGGGTTGCCAATTGGCGCGTCGGCGATCCTGGACATCGAAGCATGCGAAGGCGATCTGGAAAACTACTCACCAGCGGACATTCGTACACTTTGCAAGGTGCTGGGCATTTCGCCCGCTGAATTGTTTGGAGAGAGTTTTTCCGAACCGCCCGTTTCCACAGACGAATTGGTGAAGCTCATTCGACAGGAGTGCCTATCGCGCGGGCTCACGTTGGAACAGTTCGAAGATGTCGTGGGCTGGCGGTTGAGCGGTTGTATTGAGCCGCCAGAGAGGCTGCTTGAGGATATCAGCATTCACGGGCTACAGTGGCTTTGCCGTGAGCTCAGAATAGATTGGCGAAGAGTGTTATGACGACACAGCTAACCAGATGCGCGGAGCCAACCGCCGATTGCACTTTCTGTTTTCATCTTGAGTCACAGGCCGGAGGAGGTAACGCTGGCCCTTAGGCCAAATGAATCGCACCATTTGTATCTTGAGTCTTTTCCTGGTCCTCATCGGCTGCGGACAGAAGGACACGACCATGAGCCAAACCGTCATTATGTCGGCCGAAGACGGGGTCAAGTATCTGGAGAGTCACCCGCCTTCTGGTAAATCATTCCAGTTGGCCATTTCCGAGCAGTTTACTTTCGAGGGCAAGGCAGACACCATTGGAGCGGGAATGGCAGTCTTGTTGGACAAGATTCTTACCTTTGGCTACGAGCCCGATGGGTTTGAGCAGAAAAGTGGATTTCGATTATATCGTTATAAGAAGATGCAGTAGCGCTGACAAAGTGTTCTAACCAAAGCTGTGAACCCTCTTCATTTAGCTTCGCGGTTCGCATTCTTGATCAGGGTTCGCTGAGCTTACATTAAACAACGTTATTCGCCAAACACTATGCCTACCTTTGCCAAATGGATATTCGCTGCGGTGTCATTCGTTGTTTTCGCATGCTTGGCGTTGATGACGGCGGTCACTTTCTACTAAGTTTGGCGCACCGGGGCAGGAGTATCGAGCGCGAGAGAAGGCGCTCGCACCATTGTTGCAATCGCACGCAACGACGCAGCAGGTGAGGCAGGCGCTCGTGCTCACGTTTACCGATTACTCACGCGACAGTACCAATCAGCTGCACTCAATCAGTGGCTGTTACGAGAGCCAAGTACATCCTTCGTGAGAGTGCGAGAGGGCGCTGCGCGCTATCCGACCATTCTGTTTCACACGACTATGTGGACGATGACGTGGCTGTTTTTCGATGCCGAGGGACGGCTTCAGGACTATTATCTGTGCGCACAGTGAGAACGCCGCCTAAACATTCCTTTCAGCGAGCCGGACCATCGCGTCATTGTTGCAATCCAAACGTTCCGTGGGCTGGGTTGCTGAGCCTGGGACGTTCAATGAAGGCCTTGCTTGCAATTGTTGCCAGCTTAATAATTGTGGGGTGCGGACCGCCACCGCCGGTTCCAAAGGCGACGCACGTGCAGCAGGTCCAGCGAGTCATCGCGCTGGTGGGTTTGACGAACATCATGAACGAATCGCGCATCTTGTTCACGCGACTTTCCCATGAAACAAATGTTTCTGCAGTCCCCGACCAGATGGCAGGCCATCGATACTTCTCGGGGCTTTCAGGTCTCACAAACCTTGGAGATGTGTTCACTTACAAATTTTACGAAAGGGATCGGGTCGATATAAGAGTTCACAACAGTCATTTCGACACGTATCACATAGTTCTTTTGAATCCAGACATGCCGGAACCAGCGGGATTTGAACGGATCGACGGAAACGTGGGATTCATCGAGCCAGGCGGTGCAGCGGACGGGAGCCAGCGCATACGCTCAGACACAAACTCGACGTCATCAGCGGCTGGCTCCCGTCGCTGAAAGCTTTTGCAATAGGCCGCTTCGCTTGCATGAATAAGAACGTAAAACTTCAACAAGCAACACGTTCCCGTTTGGAGCGGCTGAAAGAACTTTCGTTCGAGGAGTTGAGCACGTTGCCAGAAATTTTGGAGGACCTAGACGGTGAGGTGAAAGTCACGACGTATAGAGATTTACTTCCCGACGGCAGACTGCGCATCGTTGTCCAAGGTTATTTGCACCGGATACTTGGTATCGGCAGCATCACCGCCGAAGGATTTATTGTCGGATCTGATGGTGTGCATGCATCAGTCCCGGAGGAGATGATTTGGGACTTTATGTGATCAGTCGGCGTTGCATATGGTTTGTTCATTGGGCTGCGTTCTATCGATTATTACGCCTGGTTTTTGTTTCCCGCATTTGCAGTAGCCACGCTCCGATCGATTGTCGCGGGCGAGGTCATGGCGAAGGGATTACGTGAGCCCGTCGAGCGGCGTCGAAGGCCATTTTTATTTTGGTGCATCGCTGCGACGCAGGGGCTCTTGGCGGTTTTCTTTCTGATCCATATAATTCTGCGTCTGATGAAATGAGTATGTTAATATCCGATAACATGCTGAAGCCAACTCGGGGTGGTGCTCTCAGTTCCGCATCCGCGGACCACGTTTCTTTCTCCCGCGTGGCTCGGCTCGTTAAATATCTATGAGCGACCGAATGGAGATAGCAGTAAAGGTGGTCGCCGTGATTGCCGTCGCGTTGTTGCTGTTCGTGCCTTCAATCATAGGGCATCGACGCCGAATTGTGGCATTTGGCTCTATTTCAGCATTGAACGCGTTGGTTCTGCTTACGGCAATGCATACGTTTTTTTGGTGGTGGTTTGGTCTCATCACAGCCGGCTTATGGCTGTCCGCCACGATTTGGGCGAGCGCCGCCAAAACGAAAAGCTCCTAATATGTTATTCGGGCCAACAGGCGATTACGGTTTTCGCTCGGTTGCGTTTCCAACGCTGACACCAGTATCTTGCCCAACATGAAACGTTCGCTTTGCGAATTGCCGTCGCCGTTTTCATTCAGAACCGGCTTTGGCTCAGTTCTTGATTGTTAGGCCGCAACACATCGTTCTTATGCCATACGTAAATGTTCGCATCACTAAAGAGGGAGTAACCGCTGCACAGAAAGCACAGATTGTCGCAGAGATCACTCAGACTCTTCAGCGAGTTCTTGGGAAGCGACCAGAGCACACACACATCATTATTGATGAGGTCGATCTGGAGAATTGGGGCTTCGCCGGCGTATTGACCACGGAGTTCCGCAAACAGGAGAAGAAGTAACTTTAGATATTGCGATTCCGCCGATTACACTTCGTGTGAGGAACTTAATCCAGCGGACCTTATGCTTTCTCGGTTTGATGTTGATCACCACTGACGCGGTGCCGCTGATTTGAAGTAACGTTGCGCCGAACGGCGCGTATTATGTCCACCACATCAAAATCAAAAAGATTTGTCCGCGTAGGTGTCATCGTCGTTGTGGTCGCGCTCCTGGCGATCAAGATATTTTTCATTGGCGTTTATCGCATCCCACAGAATGGCATGTATCCAGGACTACCTGCAGGCAGCACGGTTTTTGCGGTACATCATCCTTATTCAAACGTGTCGAGCGTAAAGCGGGGTGATATCGTGGTATTTATCCGCGAGGAGGACGGGCAACGCTACAATTACATTTGGAGAGTCATCGCACTACCCGGCGAGTCTGTTGTGGCATCGGGTGAGTCGCTTAGCATTAATGGCGCGGCTGTTCAAAGGCGGCGTCTTCGTGATGTCGACGGCAAAACGCTGTATCAAGAGCAGATTGGTGAGGTCTCATACGAGATCGCCCTTGAGACATCACCTCGCTACACGCCTCCTGATGTTTCTCTTACCGTTCCACCTGGGCAGTTCTTTGTGATGGGTGACAATCGGTTTGACGCACGCGACAGTCGATACTTTGGCCCAATTGCATTCGCTTCGATTATTGGCAAAAAGTTATGATCACGAAGCGCGGGCGAGCGAACGCTGTGGACGCGTCGCGGGTTGCTCTGAATATGACTGGTGCGAGGGGCGCTGAATCCGGAATAGCGTTACGCGCATGAAACCCACGTCTGCACATTCTTTTCCCGGTGCTGAAGTCATTGACTGGAAACTTTCCAACGATTCGTTGGAGTTGCAGGTGTCCGATGTGTTCTTCGACGGGCACTCTCGTGGCCCAGCCAAATTGGTGTTTCCTTTGATTCAACCAGCCACCGCGATGTCGTACGACGATCGATCAAACCAGTGGCTGGCCGAGCCGAGCGTCGAACGACTCAAAGACCTCTGCGAGTTTCACCACAAGTGCGAGAAGATTTATTCTTTGAAGGGATACGGAGCCGAATCAGGAAAGTTTCTCGCGGTCGCTATACTATCGAACGAGGCCCAGATTACATGGTGAAAGGAGGGCTTTCCACCTCTTGAGCCGGGAGGTCAACAGACAACGCGCTGAAGTAAACCCGTTGACTATCCATTCAAATTGGTGACCGTTTAAAACCTGGTTTAGAAGACAGATACTCGCTGGCGCTCGCGCCTGCGGCAAGATGATAGAAAGTTTTGAAATGGCTTTCCCCGGCTTACGCGTTGCTCAAAGCTGGGGCTATTATCGTGTCGTGCCTACGGAACTGCGAAAGAGTCGAGATCAAACGCCGGATTTGTGAAGGCAATGTCTAGATATGTGGGCCCCATTTCAAAATCCTGAAGAGATGACATGCTTCAGCCCAATGTTGGCGCCGGCAAGCGCCTACGTTGGGTGAATGTTCCAAAATATAAATCAATCAATGGCAGCAGCCGCGAGCGCAGCGAGCTTCACTCTGTGGCGAGTCATGGGCTGCTCGAATCTCATGCAGATGCCTTCAACATGCTTGCCTCACCATCGCTTCCGGCCACCGGTTGGTTGCGTTTTTGCTTTATCCGTGAGACGCTCGGTTCACGTCAGCCATTGTTGGTGGTGGCTCACGGATTAATCATCGGAGCACTTCGTGTATGAGATTTCTGTTCGCCTATTTTGGCCTTGGAGTCGCTGTTCTGATTGTGCTCTGGGTTTTGTATGGGAAGACGGGAGTTGATCGAAAGGGACTTCGTTGGTTGTTGGTTGGAGATTTGGGTTTCGTGCTCGTGCCACTGCTCTGGCCGTTCTTTGCTTTCCTTTCCCTTTTATGGTGGCTCGGGGACTATTGGCATCTTAAATCAAAGCAGAGAGATGTACGAGAGCGTGCAATGGCGCTGAAAAATGCGAACGAGTATTCGCATCTGACGATGGAGGAGCTTCTGGCAAAACAAAAGAAGATCATGGATGAGGCTCAGAATCCAAAGTAGACAGTCGCGAACGGCGGCAGGCGTTGCGGTCGCAATCGGTGCGTCTTGTGGCCGACGTCGTTGAACTCAGGTTGATCAACTATCATGCACACGAATCACGAAAGAGAGGTGCGCCTTCGGTCAGAGTAGTCCAATTTGTTTGTTGTTGGGCCTCGCTGCTATTGTCGGCGCGGGCATCGGCTTTGCGCTATGGCACGGTGCGCTCGCAGTAGTGGGTTTTTCGCTCCTGCTGCTGTTCGGATTGTTCTTTGCGCTGATTCCGGGCCACGGTCTGACTCACTTCGTCATGTTGTGGAAAAGCGTGACTGGTCGAAGACGGTCATCAGCTGTCATCGGGGCGTCACAAACGATTGAGCAGACCCGGTCACTTGGCAGAGCAGCGCTCTGTATCATCGCTGTGATCTTCTTGGCGCCATTCATTTATCTGACCTCGCTTTCGCTTTTGCATTCTGCATACGTTCACGGCTTTCCTATACCGAGCCGGGCATTTTTGCAGGGTTATGCTGCGCCATCGAACGCTTTGGCGGCCACGCCCGCAATTGGACGACTTTTTTCGGGCTACTACGAGGTCTGCTTGAGGCTGACTGGGGCGGATTACGACTTACACAAGAAACCATAACGCCCTGGATATTCGCCGTAACGAACCCGACTCAACATTTTCATTTAGTTGTCCCGCGGTCATTTGGCCGCTCGACAGTTCCGATTGTGCAGGCTGTGCACGGTGCTAGCGTTTTGCTGATCGCATTTGTTGAGTAGTTCATTTAGAGAAAGACATATGAAAGCCCGTCACCGAAAGGTCTCTGCAGCCGCCGCGGGCGAATGTCCTGATTCGTGATTTTCCAAGCTATAGTCAACCGTCACACACTTACATATGAGCTGGGACGTATTGCTTCAGAAGTTTCCGCAAGAAGTGCGGCAGCCACAGGACTTACCTGATAACTGTGTTGCTCCGGCGATTGGTTCTCGCGCGGAAGTGATATCGGCGTTGCGGAAGCTGTTTCGCAATGTGGAAAGCGTCGGCGACTCATCCATCACGGTGCAGAACTCTTCGTTTGCAATGGAGATTGTGCTTGGCGATCAGGAACCCTGTTCGCAATTGCTCTTGCACGTTCACAGTGAGGGTCCGGGAGCGACGAAGGCGATATTGCGAATTGCAGAGCGTTTGGGATTGCGGGCCATCGATTGCTCGACGAGCAAATTCATCGAGAAAAGACAAAGCCGCGAGGTTAGCGAAAAAGAACGGGAAGATGAAGCGCGCTATCGACGTATAATCGAGGAGTACCAGAAGAATCCCGCGCCGCCGCCGGTTCTGGTTCTTCCGGGCCTTACCTGTGGGCCATGCGAGCGAGTCGTTTATCTTTCACTGCTTCCTGGTGAATCTCCGAAGCAGCAACAGAAGGCTGTTTATCGCCACTGGGGAGACCTGGCCAAGGAGCAGGGTGAATTGCCAACAGGCATCATGGGGCCGTGGTTTGTACTCACGCTACCCGATGGAGAAGCATTCGGTAATTTTTCGGTTCGCCGTTATCCTTCGCTGGTGGCCGAAACGGAAGCGGAGATGATTCCGCGCGTTCAAAAATCTGCCGCGCTGGTTCACGCTTTTGCCGCCGCGACGGGACGGAAGAGTGGTGAAATCGAAAACGGATCTGTGTTCGTTTGTGCCGATGGCCTACGCATCCCGCTGGCGCAATGCGCACACCATCAACTCCACACAGATGAGGACTACGCAAAGAAATATAAAGCGAAGAAGAAAGCATGATAAATCATCGGCCTGACATATTGCTGAAGCCAACCCGGGTCGGCGTTTGCGGTTCAAGTTCAGTTGTCCCGTGTGGTTGAACTCACCTCTGAAGTAATCCGACAGGGGATTTTTTAAATCAATTACATGAACAAGCGAGTTGCACTAATTGGACCCGTCATAGTTTATCTTATTTTAGCGTTGCTGGGCTGCGAATCGGATTACACTTTCGACCGGTATCATCATGCAGGCGACGTTTATCAAGTCGTCGGCAATATTTACGTTCTCGGCGAAATGCTGAAGGACGATTGGGACGCAAAAGTTATGGAACGGTCTGGATTAGGAAAAGATACCGGCTTTGAAAATGTTGAAAAGATTCCGCTCGGCACAAGGATGAGGATTGTATCGATCGAGAAAGTAACCGGCGGGTCAGTGTTTGGAGAAGGCAGGTATTCATTCTTTATCGTGAAGGCAGAAATTTTAGCTCCGGGATATGAAGGCCGGCGTTACGATGCCAGAGCCCTGGTAGGGGGAGAGCATAATGAAAGATTTGGCGATCACGGTTCGAATATCGTGTCATTGAAGCCTGTTTCACAGGCGAAGCAAAAGTGATCGTCTGGTAGATTCGCATGGGTCAGCGTCCGGCAGAGGCACACGTGTGATTTTATTTGGGCGGCTTCATTTCGAAACGGAATTTTAAATGCGTGATTAAAGTCCTCGTGACCAGTCCGATATAATATGACTGCATCCCAAACGTTGATGATTTTTGCCGTGGCACTGCTCGTGATGGCATCGTTTCTTGCTCGTCACTATCTTCGGGAGCGACGTGGGCTGCGATTGGTATTTCTCGGACTCTTTATCGCTGGAGTTGCCGGAGTTGCGATCAGTTTTTCGCCTCTGGTTATTGCGCGATTCCTTTCCGCGCTGATGCTTGCGGGGGTGGTGATAATGGTTCGGGGTATTGATTTTGAAAAGAAGCTGCGCAGGTGACCCGGTGCCTTTCATTGCAACAAGGATCGTGGCTCGAATGCCTACTGACGAATCACCGTCGCCAACCTACTCGTTGCGAGAAACAAACGTTGGAGGTTTGACGATCGGCACTGACCGCAGATAAAGGAGCTACTCGTCTTCGGATGTTTTGGGCGCTGGCTTTGGCGCAGGAGCCGCGGAGCCGGGCTTGGCTGTTCGGATAGGCGCCGCTTTCATGGAAGGCGCCTTCGCCGGTGCGGCGGGCTGTGTTTGCTGTAAGAAGCTATCCAAAATCGCGAGATAATCATCAAAGATCGCGCCGGATTCGTCGTTTTCGCTGCCTCGAAGTTCCCGCAATTGAGCTGAAACCGACTGTGCTTCTTTCCGGAGATCGCCAACGGTGAGAGTTCCTTTTGAGAGGCCGCCAATGAGATCATTAAATTTTTTTGTCGCCTCGGGGCCAGCGCCGGCAAGAACCTGACTTTGCACTTGCGCCACAACATTTGTATCTGAGGCGATTTGCCGGATTAACGAATTCAAATCAAGCGCGGGAGCCGATGCCGGCGTTGAAGAGGGCACCACGATTGTCGGCGGTTTAGGGGCGACAATTTGCTCGGGTCGGGCTGTGGCCTTTGTGCCGAGCGACATTGTTGCAACGTGATTGCGCGGGAGGCGAATTGTTCCGAGGACATCACTTTTCAAAACGAGCGTGTTGCTGTCGAGCGCGATCACATCGCCTTCATAATGATCGCCATTCTTCATATCAACCTGATCGCCTCTGCTGGAGAACGCAGTTGCAATGATCAAACATGTGGTTGTGAAAAAAACTCGAGAAAAAGCCCCGTAACGGAAGAATACCGCCTTCATAGGGAAACTATAAACAAAGCCTGCAATTACTCAATGATATAGTGTTGAGATTTTAGCGGGAAATCGTTTTTTGCCGGACACTGGATATCCTGAACCTCTTGTTTGCATTGACGGCAGCAGCTACGTTTTTGGTATGAGCAAAGCATTTACGCGCGAGTCGGACGATGCTCCAGAGGAACTTCTTTTGCCGGTCCAGCCGTCGCCACTGCCGCCGGGCGTAAAGAACTACATCACTGCCGACGGCGCGAAACGATTGCGCGAAGAGCTGAAACACCTGACGGAGGTTGCGCGGCCACGTGTCGCGGCGACGATTGATCCGACCGGTTCAAAGCGGGACCTTGCGGCGATTGATCATCGCATTGCTTATCTGGGGCAGACATTACAAAACGCGGTGGTTGTTGAACCATCCAATGTCGCTGATGATGTGGTACGTTTCGGGGCAACTGTCACCATTCGCAGTAAATCGGGAGAAGAGTCTTCTTATCGGCTGGTTGGCATTGATGAAACAGACACGGATCGCAATTGGATCAGCTGGCGCTCACCGATCGCGCGGGCGTTACTTAACGCAAAGGTTGGAGACAAAGTAAGAGTTCGATTGCCCGCGGGCGAGGAACAATTTGAAGTGCTGAGCCTGACGTATGAATTATGACGCTTCCCTCGGGGTTTTGAGGCGAAGACAAAAAAGAATGTTTGCCTCGCAGGCATTTTACAGGAAAATGCGCGCTCGCTGAATGAGCACAGTTGCCAGTAATCCTGCCGTTGCTGAAATCGACCGCCCTGCGGCGACAACAGATTTTTCCCGTCCGGTCCAGAAGCCGAAGAAAAGCGTTTTCAAATTGATCGGGGAAGTCCTCGATCATGGCGGTCCGGGTTATCTTCAGTTCGCAATCACCAACATCTGCAATGCGAAATGTGATTTCTGCGGTTTTGCCGTGGATAAGTTTGATCCGAAGCAACGTCGCAGTGTGACGTTGAAGGAGGCACAGGATGTAATCGACATCGCTGTGAAAAATCACATCGGCTACCTTCTTTTCGTGGGGGGTGAGCCATTGGTGCACAAGGAAATCCGCGCCATGGTCCGCTACGCAGCAGAGCGGGGGATCAACCCGATGATCTGCACGAACGGGTCGTTGTGGAACGACAAAAACATGCGCGAGCTCGCCAGCGATGGCTTAAGCAGTGTCATCATGTCGATCGATTCCCACGACGTGACCAAGCACGAAAAGAATCGTGGGTTGCCGGAGGTGTGTCGCAAGATCAAGTACGCCAACGAAGTCTTTGCTGGATTGGGGATTCAGACGACGGCAAGCGTGACGGCGAGCAAATTAATCGATGATTACGACAAATTGCCCGATTTTCTACGGGAATTAGGCTTTACGAGCTGCACTTTCAGTTATCCTTTGACGAGTCTGGCCTCGAGCTACCTCAGTTTCAGCGACTCCAGCCTGGTAAATTACAAGACGGACGAGCTCATCGGCGTGTTTGAAAAGATCAAACAGATGAAGCATCGCAGCGGGTATCCGGTTGTGAATCCAACGGAATCGCTAAGCGAGATGCAGCGGCATCTTCGAAAAGAACCTGAAAAGTTCGGTTGTCTCGGTGGCCACAAATATTTCTATCTCGATTGGAACCTGAACCTCTATCGTTGCCATGCCTGGGACTCGCCGATGTGCAATGTTTACGAATGGGACGATTCAAAGTTGATTCGTGACGGATGTACGAAATGTATGATCGATTGTTATCGCGATCCAAGTATCTTGCAGTTTGTCGCGATAAGCGCGAGTGATGCATTCAGGAACGTCAAGAAAGGCCGACTGATTTCAGCGGCCAAAAACGTCTTCGACAGCCGCAATCTGACCTCATTGAAAGCCGTTTGGGAAGATCGCAAGTGGATTGGTAAGGTCTAACGCCGGAACGGTTGTTTAGACCGCGGATAGACACTGATGAACCTGGATTTTGGGGTTGGGGACGTGATCTGCCCGTAGTTTCTCTCCTTTTTGGCAATCGGCCCGAGGCCGACCTTGCTCAGAGGCTTGCTTCGCCTGCGGCCTGGCGTTTTTCATCAACCGAACCGTTTTTTGGTGGCCAAATTTTCGTCCGGAACGTGCCAAACTCTTTTTTGGTTACCAAAATTTGGTTTGGCAGCTGCCAAAATGTTTTTTGATAACCAAATTTCTCTTTGGCACGTGCCAAAGTGTTTTTTGGCATTCAAATTCACGTTTGGCACGTTCCAAACTCTTTTTTGGCGACCAGAATTTAGTTTGGCAGCTGCCAAACCTTTTTTTGGTCATCAGAATTTCGTCCTTTTGCGGCGGAAACTACTTGCTTTAAGGCGTTTACGCCAAGTTCGTGCTGAAAACCTTCCGCCCGTCCAATTCCGAGTGCTTAATTGAGAAAACCCCTTTCAAATAAGGCCGGATTCGCATTGACGCCGAGTCGTTTTCCTGTGCTTATAGAGGGCTATTTGACGGATTAGTCGATGCCTAATAGCGCAAAAAAAGCAGGTTCGACGACGCGAACAGGTCATACAACCAAGTACGATGCCCATCACAACGTACTGGCCAAGACCTATGGGGCGTTGGCGGACTTGCGTCGTGAACTGTCCGACACCAAGGCAGCTGTAGCAGAGCGTACAGAGATTCTACGGATTTTTGCGGATTGTTCGGATTCACAACGCGCCTGGCTGTTGCTGGAGGACTATTTCGAGAAGCTTTCCCTTTCCCGCAAAGATTTCACGAATCAGGAATGGTGGCCCAGATTGATGGCGGTGCAGGGGAAGAAGCGGCTTGAGGAAACGGCGATTCTGTTTTTGCGAGCGAATCGGCCATTGCCGACGGAACTTGCGCCGCATGCGAATTTAAACCGCTTTGCTGAACTGCAGGAAGCCGAAGAGGAGCAGAAGCTTGTAAAAGACCTGGAGCACTGGTTGTTTCCGCCTGCCCCAGCGCACCTGGATTCGCCTCGAGCGACTCTGCGGGTTATCTGCGAGCCAAAGCCAGCCGAAGATCAATCGTCACTCTACGGTTTATCGATTAGCTTCAATTTGTTTCGGCCTCGAACAGGTGAGAAGGCAAAGACGCTTACTGAGATCATTGAGCTGACGAGCCGATCAGCTCACGAACAGGAGCTATTTGCGCCCCGTGACTGG
Organism: uncultured bacterium; assembly: GCA_966112985.1. Classification (GTDB taxonomy): domain Bacteria; phylum Verrucomicrobiota; class Verrucomicrobiia; order Limisphaerales; family JACDHS01; genus CBHWET01. Next base: position 12,546 of record CBHWET010000030.1, read on the forward strand.
GATTTCATTCAATGGCTGGCAGAGGCCCATGCTGACCCGGAAGGCCTCTGGGATACTTTAGTATTGAACGGACTGGAATTGTTGCAATGGCTGGTTCGATGGGGGGATTGCGGACGCCTGGAACTATCCACTTCGCAGCAGCCCTTATACTTCCACGGCAATCTCGCTGAGTTGAAGCCCAATCTCGCTACGGTGGATGGCGAATTGTCCTTTACGCATAATCTTGTTCTCCCAACCGGCGAGGTGCATTCGCTGCAGAATGTAAAATTCTTTATCGGCCATCCGTCGCTTGTATTGATAGGCCAGACGTTTTATTTGCTTCGCAATGCTCCGCCCGCCAGTTTGCTGGGTAACTGGGCGCAAAAACAATCTTTGCCAGTCCGTAAGCTCAGCCATCGCATGCTGACACAGCTGCGACGGACACAGCCGAGTACCGGGGTCAATTGGGAACAGCTTTGCGTCGCTCATACGGCGGTGCCGCAATTTATTTTTGAGCTTGAGGACGAAACCGTTCGTTTGCGGTTGCACGCCAAAAGCGAGAAGGACAAGAGCGTGTGGCGTTGGACGGGGCATGAATGGCAAGTGGAAGAGCCGCGCGTTCGTTTGAGTGAGAAACCGGAGTTGCTCGACGATCCACGTCTGGAGCAAGCCGTGCAGTGGTTGCGTCGCCTGGATTGGTTTACGCCCGAACCGGGAATGTGGGTGGGTGACGCGAATGAGAATTTCTTAAATACACTGGCGACGATTTGGCCGGATCGTCCCAAGGGCGCTGAATTCCTTGGAAATCAGGCATTTCATCGACTTTTCCTCACCCCACGGCAGTTGCGTCCGCACCTGATCGTCAAGGGGAGCGGCATCGATTGGTTCTCTGTTTCCGCTGAATGGGAAATTGAAGGTTTGAAGTTAACGCCAGCTGATTTGCAACGTCTTGCGGCAGCAACGAGTCGTTTTGTTAACCTGCCCGATGCGGGTTGGGTTGAACTTGATACTGCGGCCGTGCAATCGGCGCACGAAACGTTTGCTGACCTCGGCCTTGATGGTCTGGCCGCGATTCCGCAGAAAATCGGATTGGAACAGGCGGCTCACTTGGATGAAGCTGCCCTGAAGAAATTCGGGGACACTCCGCAGTTACAGGAACTCCGCAAGAACCTGTCTGAGTTCAAGGGCATCCCGTCGACGGCGTTGCCGAAGAGCGTTGCGGCCGATTTACGTCCGTATCAAAAAGAAGGCTTCGACTTTCTGTGTCACCTTACGCGACACAAGCTCGGTGGAATTCTCGCTGACGACATGGGGCTTGGTAAGACCCTGCAAACCTTAACGTGGCTGGCGTGGCTGCAGGAGAAACACGCTACCGCACGCAAGCCGTCGCTCGTTATCTGTCCTGCGTCTGTGTTGCACAACTGGCGTCGTGAAGCTGAAAAGTTCACGCCGCATTTGAAGGTGCTCGTGTTGGAGAGCGGCGCTGCGCGGCACAATCTGCGTAAACAAATTCCTGACTACGATTTGATTGTCACGAATTACGCCTTGCTGCGCAGGGACCTCGAAGCGCTGCAGAAATTTGATTTTCGCACGGTCATTCTCGACGAAGCCCAATTCATCAAGAATCCCGGCGCGCAGGTGACCCAATCCGTTAAGCAATTGAACGCCGACCAACATCTGGCGCTCACGGGCACTCCATTGGAAAATCGTTTGTTAGATCTGTGGAGCATCGTTGACTTTGTTCAGCCTGGATACTTAAGCACGCAGGAGAAGTTTCTCGAGACCTACGAACCACGTGGCGAAAATGCCGAAGATGCCCAGCGCATCGCACGTCGTCGTCTCGCAGCGAAGTTGCGTCCGTTGATGTTGCGTCGCTTGAAGAAGCAGGTTGCAAGAGATTTGCCTGATCGTATCGAGGAACGCCGTGATTGCGAACTTGGCGATTCGCAGCGGAAACTTTATTTGGCTGAGCTTCGCCGGAGCCGCGAACAGGTCAGTCAGATGGTCGCGGAAAAAGGATTGGGCAAGAGCAAGATTCACGTGCTCGCTGCGCTCACCCGTTTACGGCAAATCTGTTGTCACCCGGCGCTCGTTGGCAGCGATTCGCCTTCTGGCAAAACGGATACATTGCTCGAGCTTCTCGATCCTTTGTTAGCCGATAATCAAAAGGTATTGGTGTTCAGCCAATTTGTTCAGATGCTCAAATTGCTCGAACGCGAGTGCCAGAACCGCAACATTCGGACGCACATTCTCACTGGCGAAACGAAAGATCGGTCTGAAGTCGTTAATGCGTTCCAAAACGATGATAAAGGCGCGGTGTTCCTGCTGAGCTTGCGAGCTGCCGGAACGGGCTTGAACCTGACGACGGCGAGTTATGTTGTGCTTTACGATCCGTGGTGGAACCCGGCGGTTGAGGCGCAGGCTATTGACCGCTCCCACCGCATTGGGCAAACGCGAACCGTAAATGCTTACCGATTGATTGCACCGGGAACCGTTGAGGAGAAAATCTGGGAGTTGCAGCAGCGTAAATCGCAGACCATCACCGATGTTCTCGGGGAGGAAGGCTTTGCGCGCAGCCTGTCCGCCACCGACCTGGAATATCTCTTCTCTGAAGCGTAGGTAACGCTTTCAGAGGTCGTGAGGTGTTTCCGGTCCTTTGGTTTTTTTTCCTCTGTGTTTCTTGCAGACTGACCTGATCTGTTTCCTCCAACGGAGAAATAAATCCGCAGCGCTGGTTTCAACGAAAAGTTCCTCTTCTGAAGCAAACGCGACATCGGAGCCGTGCTCGGTGGAATTTTTGGGACGCATTCTGGTTTTATTAACCCAAAAACCAGGCTCGCGAAGAATCAGGCGTCGACTTCTTATCTCATGCGAATTCGGCGTTCCGATCGTGGGCAATTTGCCCGCTAAACTGTGCTGGAAAAAAGTAAAGCCGGATTGAGTTCCGGCTTTTCCTATAGAATGAACAATTTAATCAAGCATGCGCTGGTTCCATAGCGACTCTATCGCATTCGGTGGCGCATGCTTCGCATGCATCAGCACAGTGCTGGCAATGGGCCGCGTCGTGTTTGCGGCATTCTGCGGCGCAACGACGGCATGCTTCAGCGCAAACATGACAAATATTTTGAATCGCATCGGATCCTCGGGCCATCAATTTCGCAGCCATCGAGCAGATCAGTGAACAATCCAAATCGAGATGAATGCATTGAGCCATCGCTTGAGCGTCTTCATCAATGCACTCAGACGCACAATTTTCACATTCGACGACGCAATCGTTGCACGCTTCGATGCAGGCCCGGTAGATATCGTAAGACATAATTTCCTTTCGCAGTTTGTTTTCCCCTAAAGGAAATTATTCCATAAACGGGAGCTTTTTATATTGGGAGCTTCCACGTTTTTTGCTCCGAAGAAACCTGAAGATAGACGGCTCAACTGGCCTTGATGCGAGTCTTTAGAAGAGGGCTTTCGAGTCGCGGCAACAGAGCGCGGTCGACTGAGGTTTTAACAGCGCGCTTGTCGCAATGCGCGAGAACAGCTTCACAGATGTCACGTGCCGCGAACGGTTTTCCGATCGTTTTTGCTGCACGCGCCATCTCTGTTAATTTTTTTGAACCCAGCAACTGTTGCAATCTGAAACGCAAATCCTCGATGCGGTTCACTTTGATGGCCGCGCCATGCTCGAGAAGAAAATCACTGTTCGCTGCTTCCTGTCCGGGAATCGGATTCAGGATCAGAATTGGCCGGCCAATGGCCATAGCTTCCGAAGTTGTAAGACCACCGGGTTTTGTAACAATCAAATCCGCAACGGCCATCAATTCGTGCATATTGCGCGTGAAACCCAGGACGTATGTCGGATGATTTCTGTCCTGCGCACATAGTTTCTGTCGCAGTTCTTCGTTTCGCCCGGCTACAACAACGGTATGAAAGTTCTCATGGATCTTGTCTAACTCGCTGAGGATTTCTTCCACGGGGCCCATCCCGAAGCCGCCGCTTAACACAAGAATTACCGGCAGATCGTCACGCAGACCGTATTTCTTTCGAACCTCGAGCGGATTCAGCTTTGTCGAAAATCGTGAATTCACCGGGATACCTGTCACGGCAATTTGGGCCGGAGAGACGCCACGTGCGGTCAGACTGCCTTTCGTTTCTTCCGCTGCAACGCAGTAAAAATCGGCTGAAGGTTCCAGCCAGAACGCGTGAGCTTCGAAATCTGTCACAATGCAAACTGTGAACGGGTTCGTCCCTTCGTCTTTCGCTTTCAAATGCCCGATAATTTCCAGCGGCAAATAATGCGGACAAAGGACGACATCAGGACGAAAGCTTTTGAGGTATTTAACAAACCCTTTGTTCGTGTGATGGGCAAAGCTGCGACGAAAGCTATTTGCTTTGCGGACTTCTTCGTGGTTGTCCGTCTTCTTGAACATCATCGCGTAAAACTCAGGCACGTGTTCAACGACCTTCACGTAGGTCTCTACGTAAAGCTTGCGGTACAACTTTGAAGCGAAATCGAGAACGTCTACCTTCTCGAGAACATCGTGAGGACGCGCAGTGCGCCACGCTTCTTCAAGCGCTGCTGCCGCAGCGAGATGTCCGCCGCCGGCTGTAACTGTCGCGATCAAAACGCGCATAACGTCGAAGGAATCTACACTTTCGCGCAGTCGATGACAGAAAAATATAGAAAACGGCTGCAACGCGTGACATTTGACCGTTGAACTTTGAAAGCCAAACCGTAACTTAGCTCCATGTTTGATTCGCTGAGTCAAAAACTACAGAACGCGTTTCGTAATCTACGTGGTCTTGGGAAGATTTCAGAAGAAAACGTTTCTGAGTCGTTGCGGGAAGTGCGGATGGCGCTGCTCGAAGCTGACGTAAACTTTAAAGTCGCGCGCGATTTCATCGAACGCGTTAAAGAAAAATCGATAGGGCAGGAGGTGCTGCAGAGTGTTCAACCGGGGCAGCAGATTATTAAGGCGATCCACGATGAGTTGGTCGCGTTGCTTGGATCTGAAAACGCGGCGCTTAATCTTAGCGGAAACCCGGCCTGTGTCATGATGGTCGGTTTGCATGGCTCCGGGAAAACGACTTCCAGCGGGAAACTGGCCCGGCTGTTGCAAAAGCAGGCCCGTCTGCCATTGCTCGTTGCGGCTGACGTCTATCGTCCCGCCGCAATGGATCAATTGGAAACTCTCGGCCGACAGTTGCAGATTCCTGTTTTCGCAATGAAAGGCGAAACAGATGTACTGAAAATCGCACGCCACGCCTTTGACTTCGCGAAGCAGCATCAACGCTCGACGTTAATTTTCGACACAGCGGGACGCTTGCAAATCGATGAACCTCTCGTTCAGGAACTGGTGCGATTGCGTGATCTCGTCAAGCCGCAGGAAATTCTTCTGGTATTGGACGCAGCTACTGGCCAGGAGGCGGTTAACGTTGCGACGCACTTCGACAAGGCTCTGAACATCACGGGCGCAATCTTAACAAAACTCGATGGCGATGCACGCGGCGGTGCGGCTTTGAGCTTGAAGTCCGTTACCGGTAAACCGATCAAATTTGCCGGTGTTGGCGAAAAACTCGAGGATTTTGAGCCGTTTCATCCGGAACGTATGGCTTCCCGAATCCTGGGGATGGGCGACGTCGTTAGCCTCGTTGAAAAAGCAGCTGAGACGATCGATGAAGCCGAGGCCAAGCGCATGGAAGAAAAAATGCGCAAGGGTGAATTTACGCTGGAGGACTTTCTGCAAAACCTTCGTCAGATGAAAAAGCTCGGTTCACTCGACAGTTTGATGGGGATGCTGCCGGGCGGGGCTGAAGCGGTGAAGAAGATGGATATGGAAAAGGAGGAAAAACGGTTTCGCCGCATGGAAGGAATCATCTGCGCGATGACCCATAAAGAACGACGTAATCCGAATCTGATTAATGCATCCCGTCGTAAACGAATCGCTAAGGGCAGTGGTGTGCAGGTTTCAGACGTTAACGCACTGATGAATAATTTCTCCCAGATGCAGCAGATGATGAAAAAGATGGGCCGATTTCAAAAAATGATGGGCAAAATGGGCGGGGCTATTCCGCCGATGTTTCGATAATCATTTTCCGGCGAACTGTTTGATTTCGTCCATCCGGCTCAAAAGGTTTTTTCCCGGGCAGGCCGTGGATACGTAAGCTTTGTGGGAACTGACTTTGTCGGCAGAAATGCCGTACTTCCGGGACAGCCAGTTCACCATTTTTCCTAAAACCTCCATTTGTTTGCTGGTCGGTTCTGTGTTTTCAAAGTTGCCTTCGAGTGCGATCAGGATATGTCCGGTTGCGTCGTAGTCCGTAGCTGAGTCACCAACAAAATTGATATCGCGTCCCTGTGCCACTACGCCGTTGGCATCAATGTAGAAATGATAGGGCACATCCGGCCATGCGGGTTTGCGCTCTCCGGACCCCATGACGTTTTCGTGTTGGGAGAACTCCTGCAGATTGCGGAGTTTTCCTTCAATGGGTTTGTCGGGGCGAGGTGTCGTCGCGGTATGATGAATTGTAATCAATGACGGTGTGTGCGGTTTCATTGCTGAAACTGGAGGATGGGCCTTCCAATCAGCGCGGCTTACAATTGTAAAATCTGGTTTGGCGCTTGGGTCAGCCATGTGGGCGGTGTTGGGTTCTTCTTTTACCGGCGGCTTAACCGGTTCAGGCTGCGCGACTGTCTCGGCAGTGCGAGGCGTTTCGACCGGTTGAACCGTTCGCGTCTGATTGGCAGCCGCGGTTTGTTGCTGCTTCTTTTGAAAGATGACAAATGCGACCAGGCTGCCACCGATCGAGCCCAACAAGGCCAGAACGAAAAAAAGTATCAGCCACTTCTTCGATTCGAACATATTCGAGGATTCTATCGAAAGTGGGTGTCGACGGCTAGTTTTGTTGCTGAAATCTGTACGCTCTGCCAGTAAGTTCCGTTTCAATGAAGGCACAGTTTGACTCCATTGAGTCCGTCATCAGTGACATTCGCAAAGGCAAGATGGTGATTGTTGTCGATGACGCCGACCGCGAAAACGAGGGCGATCTCATCATGGCCGCCGAATGCGTTTCCGCTGAATCGATCAATTTCATGGCGAAGTTCGGCCGCGGCTTGATCTGTGTGCCCACCACAAGCGAACGACTGAAACAGCTGGGTATCGAGCAAATGGTGCCCCAAAATCGTGAGAGCCACAAAACAGACTTCCAGGTGAGCGTCGATGCGGCAAAGGGCATTACGACGGGAATTAGCGCCGCCGACCGTGCGCGTACTATCGAGATCATGGCCGATCCGACTGCGGTTCCAGAAGACCTGGTTCAACCTGGGCACGTTTTTCCGCTTCGCGCCAAAGTGGGTGGCGTTCTCCAACGTGCAGGTCACACCGAAGCTGCAGTGGATCTCGCGAAACTGGCGGGCGGTCGTCCGATCGGAGTGATTTGTGAAATAATGAGTGATGATGGGTCCATGGCTCGTCTTCCGGAACTGCTTAAGTTCGCGAAAAAGCACAAACTGAAAATCTGCACAATCGAGGACCTGATTCACTACCGCCGTAGCCGCGAGAAGTTAGTTGAGCATGTCGAGAAGATTTCGATGCCAACCGATTATGGCGATTTCGATCTGCATCTGTATCGCTCGAAACTTGACGAACAATACCATATCGCTCTCGTAAAAGGGGACGTTGCTGGCAAACAAAACGTGCTTGTCCGTGTCCATAGTGAGTGCCTGACGGGCGATGTATTTGGTTCAAGGCGGTGCGACTGTGGGCCGCAATTGCACCAGGCTATGAAACAAATTTCCGAAGCCGGTCGGGGTGTTATCGTCTACATGCGTCAAGAAGGTCGCGGAATAGGACTGGCGCCCAAGATCAAAGCCTACAAGCTACAGGAAACGGGTCTGGATACTGTCGAGGCTAATTTGAAACTTGGATATGGCATGGATCTTCGCGAATACGGCTTGGGCGCGCAGATACTGGCAGACCTTGGATTGAAAACGATTCACTTGCTGACGAACAATCCAAAAAAAGTTGTTGGACTTGAAGGGTATGGTTTGGAAATTGTGAAGCAGGTGCCGATCAAGGTGAAACCCAATCCCCACAATGAGAAGTATCTGAAGACGAAACGCGAGAAGCTTGGCCATTTAATCTAATAATTCATGCTGAAGAAAAACACGCGTAAGAAAGTCACTTCGACCGGCGGTCGCTTTGCGATCGTGGCATCAAAATACAACGGTCGTTACGTCGATGCGATGCTGACGGCGGCCAAGGGCGAATTGAAGCGCATTCACGCAGATGAGATTAAAATCATTCGCGTGCCGGGTGCTTTCGAAATTCCTGTTGTCACTGCTCGTCTCGCTCAATTATCACCGAAATTCTCGGCTATTATTTGTCTTGGCGTAATTCTTCGGGGCGCAACAACGCATGCGCAACATATCGGTGAGTCCGTCAGCCAGGCATTGGCGGACATTCAAGTTCAATCAACAGTTCCAATCATTCACGAAGTTCTTCTTCTCGAAAACGAGCAACAGGCGGTAGAGCGGTGTCTCGATAAAAAACATAATCGCGGAGTTGAAGCTGCTCAAACAGCCATCGAGATGAGCCGCGTCATGCGCAGCATTGGATAGGATCGGTTGAAGGGTTGTAACTTGGCGTCCTCATGGAGGCGTCTGTCCTGCAGGAATTCTCATTGCGCAACCGCAATCGATTCCTAAAGTGAATCATCCTATGAAATGTTTCTTTGGTACCTTGTTGTGCCTTGTTGGTTTGCTCACGGCTGAAGCAAAGGAATCACGTCCAAATATCTTGTTCATCATGTCGGACGATCATGCGGCGCATGCGATCAGTGCCTATGGCAGCAAACTCAACAAGACGCCGAATATCGATCGTATCGCAAACGATGGAATGCTGTTCAAGAATTGCTTCGCGGTGAATGCGATTTGTACACCAAGTCGTGCGGCGATTCTCACCGGCAAATACAGCCACAAAAACGGTGTTCCTGTGTTTAATCGTTTTGACGGCAGCCAATGGACCGTCGCCAAAGAGCTTCAGAAGACTGGTTACCATACCGGCATGATCGGTAAGTGGCATCTCGGCAGCGATCCGACGGGATTCGACTACTGGAATGTTTTGCCGGGACAAGGCAAATACCACGATCCGGTGTTTATCGAAATGGGTGAGAAGAAAAATTTCCCCGGAGGTTACGCAACGGACTTGATTACCGATTTTTCAATTAACTTTTTGGAGAACCGGCCGAAGGATAAACCATTCTTCCTGATGTGCCATCACAAGGCCCCACATCGCCCCTGGGACCCGGATGCGAAGCACGAACATATGTACGACGGCGTCACATTTCCTGAACCAGAAACTTTCAACGACGATTACTCAGGACGCGGCAGCGCAGCGAAGGAAGCGACGATGCGAATTGATCGAGATCTGACCCGACGAGACCTGAAGCTTACTTCGCCTGCCGGGAAAAAACCGAGAGAGGTGACGAACTGGGAAGACGAAAAACCACAGGAACTAACAGTTAAGGTCGAAGGACAAGAAAAAACCCTGACCGGCGCAGAATTAAAGAAATGGAAATATCAGAAGTACATGCACGATTATCTCTCGTGCATTGCTTCGGTGGACGACAGCGTGGGACGCCTTCTTGATTATCTCGAGAAAAATGATTTAGCGAAGAATACGATCGTCATTTATACCTCCGACCAAGGGTTTTTTCTGGGCGACCACAACTGGTTCGACAAACGGTTTATGTATGAAGAATCCCTGCGGATGCCTTTCATGGTTCGCTATCCCGGGCACATCAAACCGCATAGCACGAGTGATAAAATGGTGTTAAATGTCGATTTTGCCCCGACGTTTCTTGAATACGCCGGATTGAAGGCGCCCGAAGATGTGCAAGGTCGCAGCATCGTAAGCTTGCTCAATGGCAAGACTCCGCGCGATTGGCGGACATCGATGTACTATCGGTACTATCACTATCCGGCAGATCACAAGGTTCAGCCGCATTGGGGCGTGCGTACGTACGACTATAAATTAATCTATTTCAACAGGATCAAGGAATGGGAGTTGTACGACCTGAAAAACGATCCGCATGAATTGAAGAGTGTTTACGACGATCCAAAATACAAGAAGGTTCAGGCCGAGCTGACGAAGGAAATCGATCGGCTGCGGAAACAGCTCGATGATCGCGATCAGTTCGCGGACATCCAAAAATAATTAGTGCTGCAGGAAAATCTCTTCTGTCGTCGTAATCCCGTTCGTGCGGATGACGACGGATTTGTCACGGATTTCTACTACCTGAACCAGCAGATTCGTTTGTCCGACGCGGACCTTCGCCTGTTCAGATGTGGCGAACGTCTGGTTGTTGATTAGTGCAACCTTTTTTGCTCCCGAACCGATGATGGCTTTCAACATGAGGGTATCCGGGATTTGTAACGGCTTGCCACCGACAAAGCCCGGCAAAGCATCGGCAGCAGCAGCGTTTTGCGGTCCGCTGTTGACGTATCGAACACGATCGAGATTTTCCACAGTGAGTTCGACATCCTTTCCATTCTTCATCCATTCGAGGATGCGGTTGAAACCGTAATCTTTTTCCGCCGCAATCAATAAGCCGGCTTTTCCGGAGGTGTAAAGGTTGGCCTGGATGACTGCCTGTTCGAAGGGCTCGTTGACAGCACCCATCATTTGATACGAAAGCAATTCACAGAAAGCTTCCCGTGTAGACGCCTTCAAACTGCTCGTTCTTTCCGGGGTGAGATTTTGCACGTGCCAAACGTGTCCGTATTCGTGCGCGCAAATCGCCGTGACCCGCGGTCTCGGTAAACCGTTCGCAATGTACATGCGATATTCAAAATGGTGTGGATTGGTCTTTGCCAACGCTGCTGCGTCCATTTCAACCCCGTTGGCATCAACAAAAATGATTTTTGTAAAACCATTAATTCGGACATCCGTCGGATTGTAACGAACACCGGCTAACTGATGCAGTTTATCAGACGGCACAAGCGTTGCCGTGACGTTCGTTTCGGGAAATTCCATGCCGAATCGGT
>CBHWET010000031.1:0-23524 GCA_966112985.1 uncultured bacterium
CAAACTCTTTCATGTGGAGCTCAGCCAGCTTCGGTTTCGGATCGAATGTGTCAATATGGCTGGGGCCACCTTCCATCAGCAAAAAAATGCACGCTTTCGCTTTTGCCTGATGATGTGGTGTTTTTGACGCAAGCACTCTAGCATTCGTCTTTTGCGCGAGCAAAGAAGTGAATGCCAAACCGCCGAGACCGTAGCCGAGCCGGTACATAAAGGCACGGCGATTCAGGAGAAATGCCTCGCGATGTGAAAGAATGTGCGGGTTCACAACCTAGTAAATGTAAACAAACTCATTGCTGTTCAGGATAACCAGACACAGATCGGCCAAAGCACGCGTCTCTGGTGTTACGTCGGCTGACCTGACGTTGTTCTCATAACCCTCGACATCCCAATCTTCAGTAAATTGAAACGGTTCGCCCGTGAGTTCTTCGACCATTTCGCGTTCAATCTTGTGCGGTAATTCGTATAACACCGGTTTTGTCGTACGATGAGATTTCGTTAGATCCTCCAAGTGCTTGGCGCACGCATCCCGCTCCTCCTTCGTCGCACTGCGGCCATACGCCAGCCGAAAAGCGTTCTCTATTTGTTGCGTCGGCTTTGTTGCTAATTTTTGCAATCGGACAGCAAACGCCAAGGCGGCGTCGGCGGCGTTTTGACTGTTAAACAATGCGAATACCTGTGGAGTCACGGTCGTTTCGTCGCGACGCTCGCAGGAGTTTTCCGTCGGTGCGGCATTAAAGACCTGTAGAAATGGATTCATCATTCCACGAATCTGCATAGAATAGATCGTTCGTCGGTTCCGTTCTTCCCGTTTCTTTGAAGGCACATACACCGGCGCAAGACTCCCCATGATATGACGCGGCTGTAGCGCGGCCTCGAGATTGATATCTGGAAAGACCGGCGGCCCTCCCATGGTGCTGCTCAGTTCACCAGAAACAGCCAACATACCGTCACGTAGTTCTTCCGCCGTGAGACGTCGTGGCTGAAAATGCGAAAGAAATTTTTCTTCAGGATCTCTTTGTCGAGTGAGTTCAGGATTTTTCGGCATGAAGCCCTGTTGGTAGACATAGGACCGCATAATCAAGCGGTGCATCTCCTTAATACTCCATCCATGCTCGACAAAGTAACGAGCGAGCCAATCCAGAAGCTCGGGATGCGTTGGTTTGTCGCCCATTTTCCCAAAGTTATTGCTGGATTTCACAATTCCTTTTCCAAAGTGGTACTGCCAAATTCGATTCACCATCACTCGCGCTGTGAGGGGGTTTTCGCGGCTGACCAACCATTGAGCGAGTTTCAGCCTACGTCCGTCTGGGTGTTCTGTGAACGTTCCGTCAGCGTTTTTGGCCCAATGGGTTACCGCGGTTAGAACACCCGGCGTAACAACTTCGCCCGGCGCTTCCAATGCGCCACCGACAAGGATGTGAACCTGGGCATTTGTCTCGGCGGTGCCGTTTGAAATAGAGAACCCTCGCGCCTCATAACGCTCGAGTTCCCGTTCACGATATTCAATACGTTTGCGCAACACCTTTTCGGTACTTAAATCATTTGCGGTCAGTCCGAGGTCTTTTTTCGGCTTTTTTTCCAGTTCCACTTCCCTAAGCGTTTTGTATCCGTTCTCCTGCAGGAATTTTTTAACGGCTCTGTCATGTTTTCCGGTGATGTCCGAAATACGTGTCTTCAAGGCTTTCTTTGCTGATTCAACCTCCTGAATCTTTTGTTCGAAGCCGGCCGTGTTCTCCTCCGGCAAAAATGGGACCTTGCGGCTGGTGAGCTCTGTCGGCGCGAAAATGCTTTGGAGCCGATAGTAATCCTTCGTCGGAATTGGATCGAATTTATGGTCGTGACAACGGGCACACCCCACAGTTAATCCGCAGAAAGTGGTACCGACGCTTGATGTAACATCGTCCAAAAACAATTGGCGCGTCACGGCAGCGACACTCATCGCGGTATGTTCCCACGGGCCCATGCGGAGCATTCCGACCGCGATCAGTTTTTCACTGCTGCTCTGATCTGTGGCGTCAGCACTGACACACTCATCGCCAGCAATTTGCTCAACAACAAACTCATCGTATGGCTTATCGCGGTTGAACGAACGAATCACATAATCACGGTATCTCCATGCGTTCGGCCTTTCGTAATCGTTCGAATACCCATCAGTGTCCGCATAGCGCACGACATCGAGCCAATGTCGTCCCCATTGTTCGCCATAATGCGGTGATGCCAATAAACGCTCGATTACCTTGTCGAACGCTTTCGGAGATTTATCGGCAATAAAAGCACCAATCTCTTCCGGCGTGGGAGGTAATCCAAGAAGGTCAAATGTCGCGCGGCGAATCAACGTTACCCTGTCCGCGAGCACAGCCGGCTTGAGTCCCTTCTCTTCCAACTTCGTTTGGATGAACGAGTCTATCGGTGTAAACACCAATGCATTTTTGTTCTTAAGAACAGGCACTGTGACGTCGTTGATCGGCTTGAAAGCCCAAACGTCTTCCTCCTTATACGTCCATTTCGCAGGTGCATTGGTGTGATCGGCCCAAACCGCGCCACCGGCGATCCACGCGCGAAGGATACCGATTTCATCCTCCGTTAACTTGTTGCGATCCTTGGGCGGCATCTTCAATTTCTCCTGCCGCAAAACCGCACGGATCATCGGACTTTCTTCAGGCTTCCCGGGAATCAGAGCAGCTTTTCCGCTTTCACCACCTTTCAACAACCCTGCGCGCGTTGTCATGTCGAGTTCGCCCTCGATATTCTTTTTGTCTTCGCCGTGACAACCGATGCACTTGCTTTGCAGGAGCGGTTGAACACTGTTGAGGAAAAAGGCAGCGGGATCCTTGGTTACGGCATTCGTCGTGATCTCACTACGCACGCTGAACGAGATCAGCAGCGCAATAAAGGCCACAAAATGTTTGCACCCGGATGACATGGGAACACGGGGATAATGTCAGAACCCGTTCCGATTCACAATGTCGATAGCACCTCATAATTTCTCTTTTCCCGTCCACCCGCGGTCGCTAACGTCCCGCCCATGAAGTCCATCTTAACGGCACTCGCGGCGTTATTCATTGCCACAGCGGCATTGGCAGAGGTTAAACTTGGGAATGAAATTCTCGCAGAAAAGCACTTCAAGGCACTTGAAGGAAAACGTATTGGGCTGATCACAAATCCCTCCGGCGTGAACCGCCAATTGCAATCAACGGTAGAACTTTTACGCAACGCGCCCCAAGTCCAACTCGTCGCTCTCTTCGGTCCAGAACATGGAATTTACGGCGACGTGCCCGCTGGCGATCCGGTCTCGACCCGCACCGATGAACGCACTGGTTTGCCGGTACACTCCCTTTACGGCAAGACTCACAAGCCGACACCCGAAATGCTCAAGGGATTAGACGCAGTTGTTTACGATTTGCAGGATGTCGGGTCCCGTTCCTACACCTTTATCAGCACGATGGGGGAAGCGATGGAAGCGTGCGCCGAAAACAATGTTGAGTTCATCGTCCTTGATCGTCCGAACCCCCTCGGTGGTGAACGTGTCGAAGGCCCCATGATCGCGGATGAAAAATTCCGCTCATTTGTCAGCAAGTTCGACATTCCTTACATCTACGGTTTAACCACGGGTGAGTTGGCACGAATGATCAATGGCGAAGGCTGGATCAAAAAGAAATGCAAACTGACAGTGATCCCTTTAAAAGGCTGGAAACGTTCCATGACGTGGCGCGATACGGGGCTGCCATGGGTTCCAACCTCTCCACACATTCCGCACGGTGACTCGCCAATGTTTTACTCGGCCACCGGATTGATCGGCGAACTCGGAACGGCAAGCATTGGCGTTGGCTATACACTTCCATTCCAATGTCTCGCACTTCCTGGGATTGACGGACACAAGCTCGCGAAAACGTTGAATGACTATGATATCGAGGGCGTGCGATTTAAACCGGTCAGCTACACTCCCTATTACTCGTTTTTCAAAGGAACGAACATTGCAGGGGTGCAGATATACTTTACGGATCCACGTCGTGCGCCTCTCGTCGCTTTGAACTTCTATTTGCTCGAGGCGTTAAAGCGTTCTGCCGGACGCGATGTTTTCGATGATGCCGTGCAGCAGAAGAAAAGTTTTAGCATGTTCGACAAAGTGAACGGCACGGATGCGACTCGCAAAGCGCTGCAATCCGGAACCTCAGCCGCCGAGATCGCGGCATCGTGGCACGAAGGTGAAGAACGTTTCAAAAAGCTCCGTAAACGCTATCTGCTGTATTAAATCGAGGTCACCGCTTTGGTGAAAGGAGCGCTTCCCACTGGCGCTGCCAACGTAGCGCACATAAATTACTCGCGCCGATGAATAAACGCACTTTGATCAAGAAGATCGTCACGAAGCTGGTAGGAGAATTAGAAGTGTACGTGCGGGCAGCACATGCTTCCCGGGCGGAGGCCACCCACGAACAAAACAAAGCGGAAAATAAATACGACACCCGTGGACTGGAAGCCTCATACCTCGCCCGCGGCCAGTCGAAGCAGATCGCGGAATTAGAAACATCAATCGACACATACCAAAAAATTCCGGTCCGGAAATTCGCCCCAGGCGAACCAATTGATGTCGGCGCGATTGTCGAAGTCAGCATCGGCGGAAATGAGAATGTCTATTTCATCGGTCCTCGCGCAGGCGGCACGGAAGTCGTGCACGAACGCAAGGAAGTCCTCGTCCTTACTCCACAATCACCTTTGGGTTCGCAATTGATAGGCAAGAAAGAAGGAACAGTCGTGCCACTGGTGGTTGGCGGCAGCAAAAATGATTACCGGATTCTAAAGGTCGAGTAGCATTTTCGCCTTACGCGTTACGAAATTTCCCCTGTTCGCAGCATTTTACAAAGAATTCTGTCACCGATTTAATCTTTTCCCACCGCGCGCGAATATCTTCGGTTTCATCCGCGCTAATTTTACCGTCCACAGACGCATCTGCTATTAAAGTGATCATTGCGGCGAATTCCTGGATCAAAACATTCGAAGCCGTCGTCAGCGCGACGGATTTGTTTCTATCGAGCTGTGGATTCGGCATGTAAAAACCACCCGCGCGTTCACATACCCATTCCGCGATACGCGGATCATCTGTCGCTTTGAGCAAATCGGAAACGCGATCAAGGGGGTTTGCGGTGCCGCTGCCGGCAGGAGCGGCCGGCTCAGCCCACTGATAGACGCGTTGCACCGACAAATCCAGCTTGCCGGCGATTTCTTTCGCGCCATGTCGTTGCAATAGTTCCCGCAGCAGCTCGTGGGATTCCATTTACCTATTAAAACAATCTGTTCAAAATTCAGCAAGCTCAGGGTATCACTCGCGCCGGCGGTGCTTTCACAAATGTGGTTTCACGCAAATAGATCGGCTCGAGTTTCTCGCCCGTGACAAAATTTGCCGATTTTGCCGCGAGCGTGGCAACTGAATCGGCGCCGGGAAACAAAACGATCCCCTGTGGAAAAAATTCAGCACAGTCGGGTCCAACAACCATTTCACCGCGTTCAAAACAATTGAGAACCTCTCGTGCGGTGACAATGCGAAGATTCGATTTAATCGCTATTGCTGTTGCAGCAATCTCGTATTGAGCCAGGTAAAACTCGCCACGTTGCGCGTCGACGACAATATTCACCACACCGAATCTGCGGGCGCTTTGCATTTGCGCGGCCATCGCCTCAACGCTGCTCACACCAACAAGTTTTACCTGGTTTGCGATCTGCCATCCCTGCGCTACCGCGAGTGCTGCACGGATCCCGGTGTAGGAACCCGGACCGAGCCCGACAGCGATACACTCGACCTCGTGCTGCAAGAGTTTAGCTTGTTTGAGCGCGGCTTCGATCAGTCCAATCGCCCGCGTCGAACGGCCGCCCGATTCCTGTTGTTGTGCCAGAACGCCAATTTCAGAATCAACAATCGCGGCGCTGCGTTGCGTGGATGAGAACTCAAGACCTAAAATCTTCATACGTAATCCGGCGTTCGGTTTCACCAAGTTGCTCGATCGTTACCGACCTGAATAGTTTGCCCATCGGTCGCGCCGCCGGCTCTCGAGTGCCGGCAGCCCATCGTTCGATCCACTCAACAATCGAAACGCCACGCACTTGAAATAAATAATCCTCCAGTCCTGCGGCAACAATCTGCTCGCGCGTATCCAACCGGTACAGATCGAGGTGAAACAATGGCAGTCGACCGCTCGAATATTCGTTCACGAGTGCGAAAGTCGGAGAACTGATCTTATCGGAAATACCAAGCCCCAGTGCGAAACCTTTGACCAGCTGAGTCTTGCCGGCGCCCAAATCTCCGCTCAGTCCGATGACCCAACCACTCTCGGCAACGCGCCCCCATTTTTCACCGACGGCCTGTGTTTCTTCAGAACTATGGGTGATGATCGAACTCACGCGAAGTGTTCGTAACCTTTTGACGTCAATTCACGGACACCATTTTGATCGCGGAGTTTGATTCCATGCCCAGCCACAATCTTGCCGATACATGACAATTTTGTTTTCGGAAATTCAGCTTTCCACGCATCGAGCAGTTTGACCGCTGAAGAACTCGCGACAGTAAACAACAGTTCAAAATCTTCCCCATCGGTCAACGCTGCCAGCAACGGTGGTTTGGCCGATGATTCCGCTTTGGCCTGTAATTTCGCCGCGCGGCTGATCGGGATTGCGGTTGCTAACAGTTCCGCGCCAAGTTTGCTGGCATGTAGTACGTGACGCAAATCGCTGGCAAGCCCATCACTCAAATCAATCATTGAATGAATTTTGAAATGTTCAACCAGCCACTGCGCTTCCGAAAGCCGCGGTTCGAAATCCAAATGCCTTCCCGCCAGGGAGCCGCCCAACTCGCCCGTAACGAAAATGGCATCGCCCGCTTTCGCTCCCGACCGAAGCACACATTTGGATTTGGCAACCATTCCGATCAATGAAATCGAAATGAGTATTCGTTCTGGGTTTGTTGTGGTTTCGCCGCCGACGATCGCTACGCCAAACCTCTCAGCAGTTTCGTTAAGGCCGCTGTAGATGTCCTTCACGAAGTCCGGATCAAAGTTCCTCGGCAAAGCGATGGTAATAAGCGCGCTCGAAGCACTTCCGCCCATCGCTGCGATATCGCTTAAGCAACGGGCGAGCGCTTTGCGACCGATTCGTTCAGGACCGGAATCCGCGGTAAAATGAATGCCTTCAACTAATGCGTCGGTCTTGAACAAAAGATAATTATCTGCCAACCCGAGATCCAAAACAGCGCAATCATCGCCTGCGCCAACGACGACGGATTTGTTCTTTGGCAGCGACCGCGTGATTGCGGTGATCAAATCGAATTCTTTCATCATAGGTTTAGAAACCGGCTAACCTCATTTCGATAAAGCAACAGTACAAAATTGGCTGCGTTAAATGCACTGTGCGCGAAAATCGGCCCCAATAGGTTATCAGTCTCCTCGTAAAGTAATGTCAGCACCACCGCGAAGAAGAGCAGTGGCAGAAAAGTCTGCTTATTAAAGTGAGTCAATGCAAAGACAGCAGCAGTGCCCCACATTGCCAATCGACGAAAACCGAGTTGTTTCACCGTTGGATACAGAATGCCCCGAAACAAGATCTCCTCAATAACTGGCGCAAAGAGAACGGCAACGACGAACAGATAAGTCTGATGCGTTGGAGGTTCTTTTCCGGACTGCAGCTTTTGAATGATCTCCTGCGGCGCCGATTCCACCTGAAAATAATTAAACATCCACACTGACAATTGCTGGAGCCCCCAGGCGAACGGAAGGACAAGTATTCCGCAGACGATTCCGAGCAGCATCGTACGACTTGCACCAACTCGTTTAAACCCGAACGCTATGCTCCAGGAAACATTCTCCTGGTAAAGAAACAGGCCAACCAGCAGCAACCCCAGTCCTTGAAACGAAAGCGTCAAAATGATCGTCTCAAGAAACTGCCGGTCGTTGCTGGGGAGGTTGCCGCCAAATTTCTCAACCAGTTGCACCGCCAGTCCGCCGACGCCAAACGCGACAAAAAGACCGAGCACGAGCCGGAATACGGCTTCGCCTTTCCATGGTTTTTCTGACAGCACGCTGCAACGGTAAAGAGCATCAGTCAAAGTTCAAGGTTCAAACGACCGAATGTTGCTTGCCGACATAGCTCGTGCAGTTATGTTTCGGCATGCTCCCATGCTGGAAGGTTCTCAGTGTTTTCGGATTGGCAGCAGCGTGTGCAGCAGCCGGGGAACCCGGGAAGCAACAACAAACCAACGCGACAACGAAATTTCCTGTGACCACAAATTCCACCACCCATCGTCATACGAACCGGCTCGCAAAGGAAAAGTCACCCTACCTTTTGCAACACGCACACAATCCTGTCGATTGGTACGCGTGGGGACAGGAAGCCTTCGATAAAGCCCACAAAGAGAACAAACCAATCTTTCTCAGCATCGGTTACTCGACCTGCCACTGGTGCCACGTCATGGAACGCGAATCGTTTGAGAACGAGGAAACGGCCAAGGTTCTCAACAAACATTTCATCGCGATTAAAGTAGATCGCGAAGAACGACCCGACGTCGACAAGATTTATATGACCTTTGTCCAGGCGATGAGCGGACAAGGTGGCTGGCCCCTCAACGTTTTCCTCACGCCCGACCTTAAGCCTTTTTACGGCGGAACATATTGGCCGCCCGAAAGTAAATATGGCCGTCCGAGCTTTACGCAGGTTCTCGAACAGATCAGCAACCTCTGGCAGACACGCCATTCCGATATCGTCGATTCCGCGAAGGATTTTCACTTGAAGCTGGAAGATATGACGAAGAACGAAACGAACAACGCGCTGTTGCTGTCGCCGTCGGTTCTTCATCACGCACTCTCGCAGTTTAAAGAAGAATACGATCCGCAATACGGCGGCTTTGGCAACGCGCCAAAGTTTCCGCGCCCGAGCCAGCCTATGTTCGTCCTGCGGCAAGGGATGCGTTTTGGCGACACCAATGCGGTCAAAATGGTCCTGCACACCTGCGAACGCATGGCGGCCGGCGGGATGTATGACCAACTCGGCGGCGGTTTTGCCCGCTATTCCGTCGATGCACAGTGGCTCGTCCCGCATTTTGAGAAAATGCTCTATGACAATGCGCAATTGGTGAACCTGTACCTCGACGCCTATCTCGTCGCCAAACAGCACAAACTTTCCGACGCGGACCGTTTTGCCGACGTTGCGCGCGATATCATCCGTTACGTTCTTCGCGACATGACGCATCCCGAAGGCGGTTTTTATTCAGCGGAAGATGCGGACAGCGAAGGCAAAGAAGGAAAGTTCTATTGTTGGACGAAGGCTGAACTCTCGAAACTTCTCACGACGGAAGAATTCAACGTTGCAGTAAAATATTTTGGCATCACCGATAAAGGCAACTTCGTCGATCACAGCGATCCGAATCCCCTGCCCAACCAGAATGTCCTGAGCATCGTTGACCCGAAACTGCCCGGCGATGATGCATTGCTGCTCGCGTCCGCAAAAAAGAAAATGTCCGACGCTCGCTCAAAACGCGTGCGACCGCACCTCGACGACAAAATTCTGGCGTCGTGGAACGGAATGATGCTTGGCGCACTGGCCCGTGCTTACGCGGTTCTTGGCGACGAAAGTTATCGTGCCGCAGCGGAAAAGAATCTCGCCTTCCTTCAGGCGAAGTTGTGGGACCCGAAAACAAAGATGCTTTACCATCGCTGGCGCGAGGGCGAACGCGATTCGGTCCAACTCGTCGATGCCTACGCCGACTTAATGGCTGGTGTGATCGATCTTTACGAGGCCACACTCGATCCGAAGCATCTTCAATTTGCGGACGACCTCGCGCATTCGATGATTGCCCTTTTCTACGATCCAAAAGAAGGCGGCTTTTATCAAAGCTCCCTGGACTCGCGCGATCTGATCCTGCGCGTGAAAGAAGATTACGATGGAGCTGAACCCTCGGCGAATTCGGTCGCCACATTGGCGCTGTTAAAACTCGCGGCGATTCGAGACCGGAAAGATTATAAAGACGCGGCTGAAAAAACGTTGCGTCACCTGGCAGCGCGTCTGCACCAATTGCCCCAGGCCGTTCCGCATCTCTTGATTGCTTTGGATTATTTTCTCGAGGAACCGAAGCGCGTGGTCATCGTCGGCGATCCAAAGACTGGAAATGGCAAAGAGCTCCTCAAAGCAGCACACTCCGTTTACCAGCCGAATAAAGTCGTCCTCGGCAATACTGGTCCGGTCGAAGAGTTTGCGAAAACATTGCCGACGAAAGATGCGCCGGTCGCATTCCTCTGCACCGGCACCGCCTGCCAACCGCCCGCGAAAGACCCGGCCACGGTGATGCAGTTTTTGAGGTAACGCCGGTCGAGAGCAGAAATCAATACTTGTACGAACGCAGTTTTGGATTTCCCCGAAGGCGGAAGCCGATTTCGGGCCTTACATCGATACCTTCGTGCGGCGGGTAATTCTTTAAGTCAACGGTAGCGAGTTTCTGGACAAAACTCCGGAAACCGAAACCGAAGCAGAAAGGTTCTATTTCATTTTCCATGGCTTGGAAACTCGAGCAGAAGGCTTCTGCCTTACTTTCCATGACATGGAAACCGGAGCAGCAAGCTTCTGCGTCACTTTCCATGGCCTGGAAATCGGAGCAGCAAGCTTCTACCTCACTTTCCATGACGTGGAAACCGGAGTAGAAGGCTTCTACCTCACTTTTGATGCCATCGAAATCGGGGCAGAAGGCTTCTACCCTGCTTTCCATGGCATGGAAATCGGTCCAGAAAGCTTCTAGGCCAGTTTCCATGACATGGAAATTGACGTATCCACGCGGTTACCTTTTTTAACCGTTTGATTCTGAAGGACTAACATCGTTTACCGCTTTTCAGCGTTTCAAAGGGCGTAATCCGAGGGGAATTTCTCGAAACTCTACAAGCGCACGGTCCTAATCGTCCTCGACCACGAAATTGAGATGCTGAGCCACTTCGCGAACTGATCGACATTGAAGTTTCTTTCGAAAATGGATTAGCCCCTGGATTGGGCAGTCGTGCCGGTTCACGAGCACGTTTGTTGAGATGAGTCCAGTGAGTTGGTTTCTTTGCTGTGGCCACAGCGTAATTCTTATTGCTTGCACCAGTCATTGCGCCCCGGCAAGGCTTTGAACTTCACGGTCGGTGAGCTGCCGGAAAGATCCTTTAGGCAGATTCCCGAGACTGAGTGGACCGACTGAAACGCGAATCAACCTAAGGACTGCGATTCCAAACGCGCCGAGTAATCGGCGAATGTGACGGTTCTTGCCTTCGTCGAGGACAATTTGCAGCCAGCAATTCTTTTCGCCTTCGCGCAAAACCGTAACGGTTTTGACAGCAAGGAAATCTCCGTCCACATCACGTCCGCGTTGGAGAGCGGCCAGCAAGTCTTCGGTGGCCAGTTGGTCAATTTGCACGTGATACGTTTTGTCCACGTGCCGTTTCGGATCGGTTAACTGGTCAGCCCATTTTGTATCGCTGGTGAACAGCAATAGCCCTTCGCTGGCCTGATCGAGACGGCCGACTGGAACGATTCGCGGCAGGTTCTGGTTGGCAAAACATTTGTAAACAGTCTCCCTGCCCTTTTCATCCGACGTCGTCGTGACGAGACCACGCGGTTTGTTGAGCATGAGATAAATTTTTTTTGCCGAAGCAACGGCGGCATCGTCAACAACGATCTTGTCATGATCAGGAAACACCGGGCGTTCCGGATCGCGGCAGATGACGTTGTTCAATCGAACGCGACCAGCCTGGATGAGTTTCCACGCTTCACTGCGAGAACAGAACCCGAGCTTGGATAAAGCGCGGGCGAGGCCGGTTCGTTTACCTTCGGATGGGCGGTTCATTTCGTGCGCCGATGAGGCAGTTTCCAACGACGCAATCGAAGCGCGTTCCCGATGACAATCAAATCCGAAAAACCCATTGCCGCGGCGCACAAGATGGGGCTGAGAAAACCAAGGGCTGCCAGCGGTATCGATGCCGCGTTGTAAAAAAAGGCCCAGAACAAGTTCTGTTTGACCGTGCGGAGCGTCGCGCCAGCCAGGCCGAGCGTCTCAGGAATTGCGTGGACATCGGAATTCAACAGAATGATATCAGCCGCTTCAGAAGCGATATCACTGGCTTTAGCCACGGCAATGCCAAGGTCCGCCTGTTCAAGAGCTGGGGCATCGTTGATTCCGTCGCCAACAAATGCAACTCGATGTCCGCGAGCCTGCATGTCTTTGACGAACTGCGCTTTATTCTCAGGCCGTACTTCTGCGGCAACATTTTCGAGCGGTATGCCGACCTGGGCGGCCAACGAGCGAGCGGTTTTCTGATTGTCTCCGGTGACGAGAAATACCTTCAGGTCTTTACGCGCCAGTTCATTAATGACGGAAGCGACATCCGGCTTTAGTTCGTCTTGCAATGCAAAAAGGGCGAGAACCTTTCCATCGACTGCCAATCCAAGAACCGTTGCCCCCTGCTCCGTCCACTTTTCAACAAAAGCGGCGTTTGTCTGAGGAGTTGCAGTTTTGGACAGCCAAGGCAAAGCGCCGAGTCGCACAGGAAAGTTCGTGCCATCAACGGCCACTGTCGCCAGAAGGCCTGAACCGCGAATTTCCTGCCAGGCATCAATTCCGAACCTCGAATCCGATAATTGTGCGAGAGCGCGACTCAACGGATGATTCGAACCGCGCGCGACTGCCGCGGCGATTTCTATTGCGCGCGGTGACAGTGGGTTGTCACTGGAAACTTCATGAGCGACGACTCGTGGAGCACCGACAGTAATCGTTCCGGTTTTATCAAAAACGACCGTCGAGATCTGTCCGGCCTTTTCCAGCGCGATGCCGTCACGTATCAGAATTCCCAGCGAAGCGGCGGCGTTGGTTCCAGCCATTATCGCGATTGGCGTCGCCAGCCCCATGGCGCAAGGACACGCTACGATCAACACCGCCGCTGCATAAATAAAGGCGGCCGCTGCCGGCGTTTGCGGAGCGTGATGAAAATGGAAGCTGCCGAACAAAGCACTATTGACGGCTTGGGCCTGGTCAAAGAAAACGCTCCACCAAATAGCCGTTGCAATCGCGAGGACGATTACGATCGGCACAAACACATTACTGACACGATCTCCGAGCCGCTGGATCGCGGCGCGACTGCTCTGTGCGCGTTCGACAGCGGCGACAATGTGCGAGAGCGCAGTATCGTCGCCGGTTGCGGTGACCCGAACGAGAATCTGGCCATCGAGGTTCACTGTGCCAGTGAATACTTTTGAGCCTTTGCGCTTGGTAACCGGGAGTGCTTCGCCGGTGAGCATCGACTCATTAATCGTCGAATCGCCTGAAACGGTTTCGCCATCGCTGGGGACTTTATCTCCCGGACGCAAAACAACCAGATCGTCAACGCGCAATTCCGAGACAGGAACTTCGATTTCAACGCCATTAGCGTCGCGGCGGCGTGCTTTTTGAGGCTGGAGGTTCAGCAGATTGCGTAGAGCACTGGAAGCCTGTCTGCTGACACGAGCTTCAAGCCAGTGTCCGACGCTGACAAACGTAATGATTCCAGCAGCCTCAACAAAGTAAAGGTGAGCGCCAGAGCCAGAGAGCAACGCCCAAACGCTAAACAGATATGCGGTGCTCGAACCAAGAGAAACGAGCGTATCCATA
This sequence comes from uncultured bacterium, assembly GCA_966112985.1. Taxonomy (GTDB): domain Bacteria; phylum Verrucomicrobiota; class Verrucomicrobiia; order Limisphaerales; family JACDHS01; genus CBHWET01. The sequence goes on from CBHWET010000031.1 coordinate 13,646, forward strand.
TTGGAACTCCCGGTCTTGAGTTGAGCCCACGCGCCTTTATAGAACTTTGCTCCGCACAGAATCTGCACCACCGAAGCCAGAAGAAACGCGATCCAGCGATAGGACGGTCCAGTCCAATGGAAGCCCCACTCGCCAAGCATCAGAATGGCGGTGATGGTGGAGCCGACAATAGCGTTAAATCGCCAACCTGCGAAAATCGATCGGTTCCGAGGGTCGGAACTGGATTCATCGACCACTTTGGCGGGGTACCCTGCATTTTTGAGGGCATTCAGGACCGCACCAACGTCAATCGCCGTTTGGGACTTCCACTTGATCGTTGCCGTTCCGCCCTCCAAGGACACTCCAACAGAGGCGACCTCCGGAAGGCTTTGGATTGCCTCGGTGACATGACGGGCACAGTTGTTGCAAGTCATTCCGTCAACAATGAAATCGGTGATGGAAGGGTTCGCACTTCGAATAGAGGATTTTGTTGGCATTGGCACTGCTAGTAGCAACAACATGAATTCGAAACGAAGGGTGGTCAACAACCCCTACCTGTTGTGCGGTAATAGCTGTAGTATGTCTACAGAAAATCTATTACTTGTGCTTGCTTTATAGACCTGAACCTGTAGAAACTTCGCCCCATGGCTTTGCCATTTTTGAATAAAGGCGCTAAGAAAAGGGAGCAGATTGTGGCCATAGATTTGGGTAGCCGCGCCACCAAAGCTGTTTACATCCAACGAAAGGGCGACGCTTTCAGTCTGTCGCGTTACGCCATTCTGGATGCGCCAATTTACGATAAAAGCCTTTCTCCTGACCTGCTTTCCGAGCACTTGAAAAGTGTCATGCAGGCTCTTGACGCCAAAACGAAGCACGTCACCCTGGCGATTGGAGTGGCTGATTCACTTCTGCGCACGGCCGAACTGCCTCAGATGCCGGTTCCCGAGATGCGCCTGATGTTGAAGTTTAACAGTAAGAACTACCTTCAGCAGGATCTGCCAGAACACGTTTTTGACGCTTATATCGTTCCTCCGAAACAACTTTCTCAGCCCGACCCAAAAACTCAACCTAAATACAAAGTATGGGTGGGTGGCGCAAAAAACCGCGTTATCAATGATATTTTGACGGCCACGAAAGCTGCGACGGTCGTGCCAGACGAAGTCACGCTCTCGATCCTCGGTCCGGTAAACGCCTTTGAACTAGGCGACCCGGAAACGTTTCGTTCCGGCGTGTCCGCGCTCGTTGACGTTGGATTCAAAAATTCGACTATCAATATTGTTTCCGAAGGAGAATTGATGTTGAGCCGCGTTGTCGGTATCGGCGGAGACAAATTGACTACCGGTTTGGCCGAAGCAATGAGCGTTACGTATGCCGAGGCAGAAGGCATAAAGATCGGCATGCCGAGCGAAGTTGAGTCTGCTTTACTTCCGTTAATCTCCCCCCTTGGCCGCGAATTGCGTGCTTCTATTGATTTCTTCGAGCATCAGCAGGACAAGCAGGTTGGCCAGGTATACATCTCAGGCGGGGCTGCGAATTCTGAATTTATGACGCAGGCCTTGCAGAGCGAACTGATGGTCAACTGCAAAAGCTGGAACCCTGCAAGCTTTTTAAAGATGGCTCTGCCACCACAACAGGCTGGAGAAATCGAACAAGTGGCACCGCAACTGACAGTCGCCATCGGGGCTGCTGCAATCGCATTTTAATAGACTATGCCAATTCGCATTAACCTGCTGGCCGAGAGCCAGGCAAGCGAAGATGCCCGCCGGAGAGACCCCGTTAAGCGGGCGATCTGGGTTTGCGCCCTTCTAGTAGTGGGTGTTCTCGCGTGGAGCGGCTACCTGTATTTAAAACTGCGTTCAGCGCAGCAGCAAGTTGCGGCTGAAGATAGTCGTTGGCGCAAAAATGAAACGACGTTCAAGCTCATAACCGAACAACAGAAGCAAATGCTTCAGGCGGAACGGAAGCTTGAATCTTTAGTCCGGTTTTCCACCAATCGCTTTTTGTGGGCACCGGTCATGAATGCGTTACAACAGGCGGTAGTTCCAGTCGCTTCGGAAATCCAACTTGAACACCTCCGCGCTACGCAACAATACGAAATCGTTCCCGGGACGCCCGCTAACAAAGAAAAGAAGACACCGGCAAAACCGGCGGCTTCGATTGAGAGGATTTCAATGACTCTACGGGCTCGAGATTACGGCAATCCAAACGAAGCTAATTATAATAAATTCAAAAGCGCACTGGCCAATCAATCTTATTTCAAGAATGTGCTCCAGAAGACTGACGGTGTGAGATTGGCAAGCACGTTAGGAGCTCAAATGCAGGACCCTGCAGACCCGAGCAAAATGTTTTATCAGTTCTCTTTGGAGTGTCGTTTCCAGGAGGTCAAACACGATGAATAGACTGTCCAAAGAAAAACAGACGCAGTTGGCAATTGTCATCTTTGTTACATTGGCAGTTGTGGGAGCAATCTGGTTTCTGGTGATCACAACGGAACAAAAGAATATCCAGGCGGCAACGTCCCAGGCCGTAGAACTGCGCGATAAAGTTGATAAAGCCGAAAGACTCCTGGCACAGAAGACTCAAATCGAAGATCGTCGTCGCATTGATATCGAAGAGTTGACCGCAATCGAAGAAGGCATGGCACCGGGAGATAAGTACGCCTGGTTTGTTCCTTTGCTGAATAAGTTCAGTGAACCTTACAAAAATGTTGCGTTAGTGAAAGTAGAGAAAGAACGCGTTCGCGACGCTGAAATCATTCCTAACTTTCCATACCAGGCAGCAAGTTTTCGAGTGATGGTTACGGCTTTCTATGTGGACTTCGGCCGCTTTTTGGCCGACTTCGAAAACACTTATCCTTACTTCCGCGTTCAAGGATTGGAGATGTTACCTACAACCAGTCCGACCGACGACAAAGAAAAATTGGATATCCGATTTGAGATCGTCACGTTAATCAAACCACCGACGGAGTAAAGATGACTTTCCTCAATTCAAAGTTATTGGCTGTAGTTTTTGCCGCGGCGGCGACATCAGCGTTTTCACAAACCGGAGCATCTACGAACGCCGCAGCCTTTCAACGCCCGTCGGAGATAATTCGTCCACCGTCAGTGTTCGACGATAAAACTTCGAACGTTCGTGACCCATTTTTCCCGCGAACAACACGCGCACCCTATTCTCAACAGCAAGTAAAACCTGAAGTGAAAGAAACCGCCCGCCCTGTTGAAGTAAGATTACTGCTGAAAGGTATTCTTGGTTCAGCTGGCAGTCGGCTGGCACTGATCAATAATCAAACATTTGCAGAAGGTGAATCGGGGTCAGTTAAGGTACCTGGGGGACAGGTGCGCATCCGTTGTGTGAAGATCAATGAAAGATCGGCAGTTATCGCTATAGAGGGCAGGAATGAACAGACCGAATTGCGCTTAATTGATAAATGACGCGTTGAGAACGGAACTGTTCTAGCTAAGTAGATAAATCGCAAACATAAGAACATATGAAAATGAAACTTACTATGATGCTCGCCGCGGGCCTTATCGCCAGTGCGACCGCGAGTTTCGGGCAGAATACACCACCAACACCCGCACCAGCACCAACGGCAGCAGCTACAACTGAAATCACTTCTACCAATTTGGAAGTGATGCCCTTGATCACTATTGAAGATGCACCACTGCCAGACGCGATCAAAACGCTCGCGCGCCAAGCCGGCATCAATTTCCAATTCGATCCAAAGGTATTGGCCAACACCAATGCCGTGCCCACAGTTACTTTCCGTTGGGAGAACGTTACCGCGCTTCAGGCGTTGACCGCCGTGCTCGATAACTACGGCCTGCAACTCTCATTCGAGCCGAAAACAAAAATTTCGCGCGTCACGACGAAAGAAGCTCCAGGGCTGGAACCGCTAGTGACAAAAGTGGTTTCATTGCACTATAGCAACCCGACAAACGTCATTCCCATCATCAAAACGGTTTTTGGGTCTGCGCGCAGCCAGGTGATTTCTGATTCTCGCACCGGCCAGCTGGTTATTGTCGCGACTGAAAAAGAAATGTCTGCAATTAACGACATTTTAACCCGTGTTGACACATCCCCATCGCAAATCCTGATTGAAGGCCGCTTCATCGAAACTGTGAAGAACCCTAAGACGGCAAAGGGTATAGATTGGACCGATACGTTGGCCGCGCAGCATTTCAGCGGTGGTAACACTGGTGCTGGTAAAGCCAGTGGTATCGATCCTACTGATTTTCAGGTTCCAGAACGTCCGTCGGGCACGCCTGCCGGCACGCTTCCTCCTGGCACGTTGCCGGGCTTCCCAGCAGTCGCTGCGAATACAACTCGCGGCTTTTTCAGCCCATTCACATTGAATGCTGAAGGCGTTAAGGCTGTGTTGTCGTTCCTTAACTCCGACAACGAAAGCCAAACGCTCGCGACACCGCGCGCAGTTGCTCTCGAAGGAACTCCTACTGAACTGTCAGTTGTTCAAGATATCCCGATCTTTGAAGAACAACTTGGTGTTGTCATTGGTGGCGCCGTCGCTCCAACAAGCGTTAAACCAAACTATGCGCTCAAAGGACCTACGGGCGAACCTTTGAATCAGATTGGCGTTAAGCTGATGGTGACTCCCCGTATTTATGGAACATCAAACGTGTTCCTCGATCTCAAGCCTGAAATCTCAGAACTCGGTCCTGAAGCCCGCACCACTCTCGGTGGCACGGTCAGCACGGCACCAACGTTCCGCCGCAAGAAAATCAACACTCAGGCCATGGTCCCGTCCGGCAATACGCTCGTCCTTGGCGGACTTCGTCAGGATGGAACTCAACAAGCGTCAACGAAAGTCCCGATCCTCGGCGATCTTCCGGGCCTCGGCGCTGCCTTCCGCTCCAACTCCAAAGAACGCAGCAAGCGCGATCTGTTGATCTTCATCACCCCGACGATCGTTGCTGAAAATGACTATCAATCCGGCGAACGTTCTCGCGACTTCTTGAAGAAGCCAGCCGCGGAACCGGCTGACACGGAATGGTCGGAATGGGATAGCACCAAGCCGCATGACTGGACCAAACCGGTTGAATAATCAGACTTGATTGAACTTCAAAGCCGCGCGAAAGCGCGGCTTTTTTGTTTTCAGTTCGATCAGCAAACCGAAGGTTAAAACGATGGAACTGGCTGGAGCGGGTCTATTTAATTGTTAGCTGCGACGTAATTCCGAACTTTTCGATCCGTTTCCGCAACGTTGCCCGGGTTATGCCTAATAGCTTGGCCGCCTGGACCTGATTACCAGAAGTTTCACTCAGGGCATTGATGATCAACTCACGCTCCACCGCCGCGACAATTTTAAATTTCGGATCTCTTCTCGCCCACACAAACAGCTGTTTAACCAGTGAAGCCGGATCACTTCCACCGCCAGCCACGCCATCTGCAATAGTGACTTCTGCACGCGAGGGCGTGCTCTTTGAAAATATCTCAGCACCGAAATCGCTTGGAAGAATGATGTCGCCTTTACTGACGACAAACGCTCGCTCGATCGCGTTTTGTAACTCACGAACGTTGCCGGGCCAATGGTAGCTCTCCAGCAACGCCAATGCGTCCTTTGCGATCAACTTCTTCTGTGCTTGCCTGCCTTTCGAATTACGTTTTAGGAAATATTCAACCAGCAGCCGAATGTCCTCGCGACGTTCCCGCAATGCTGGCATTTCAATACGGACTACATTTAGCCGGTAAAATAAATCTTCACGGAACTGTTTTTCGGCGACAGCCTGTTCCAATGGCTTGTTCGTTGCAGCAATCACCCGCACGTCCACTTGGACAGGTTGATTCCCCCCCACCCTCTCAAACGTCCCGGATTGCAGCACTCGAAGAATCTTTGTTTGGGTGGTCAACGACATGTCACCGATTTCGTCCAGGAAAATCGTGCCTCCATTGCATTGTTCAAACTTGCCAATGCGCTGGGCCGTTGCCCCCGTGAATGAACCTTTTTCGTGGCCAAACAGTTCGCTTTCCAAAAGATTTTCTGGAATAGCGGCGCAGTTTATAGCGAGGAATGGTTTATCCGAGCGCTTGCTATGGTGGTAAATGGCCCGCGCCACCAACTCCTTGCCCGTACCGCTTTCCCCCGTAATGAGTGCTGTTGCATCACTCGTCGCGAGTTGGCCAATGAGTTTGAAAACCTTCTGCATCGGCTCGCTGCGTCCGATGATCCCAATGTCATAATCTTCTGATTCAAGGAGCGGCTCATAAGACACGACTTTCTTCATGTCTTCAGCAGCACGCAACGCGTCGCCAATGATTTGCTTGAGCTTGGGGACGTCGAAAGGCTTGAGTAAATAATCGTAAGCACCGAGCTTCATCGCCTCGATCGCAGTTTGCGTCGTGCCGTACGCAGTCATCATGATGACAGGCAACTTCGAATCGGATTCACGGATGCGGCGCAGCGTTTCGAGACCGTTCATGCCCCCCATTCGCACGTCCATAACAACGAGATCCGGCTTCACTCGAGGAATGAGTTTCAGGCCTTCTTCTCCGCTGCTGGCAGTGGTCAGATCGATACCGGAATTCTCGAAAATACGGCGAAAAGAATATTGCACGTCCGCTTCATCATCGATGAGCAGCATCTTGTTCATTACTGCAGGATAGCCGTTTTCTGTAAAAAAACAGTTTTATTATCAGGGGAAGCCTGACGAGCTGCTTTCCGCCGCTTACTTGGGCAGCCACTTTTTCCAATTTTTAGCAAATACTTCGACATTGTCCTTTGTGACTGGGACGAGCGGGCTGACATCTTTCACATTCTCAGGATCTTTCTTCAGGTGAAGCTTGTTAATAAGATGTTCCGTACAGCGATAACCCCATTCAAAGCATTGTTGCGCCAATAGCAGCTGAACATGACCACTCCGTAAATAGGCAAGTTCCGGCGGCAAAGCATCTACGGACACACATTTAACCGTGCCGGGTTGCCACTTGAGGGCATTCTCGGTAAATAACGGCCATCCTCCAATCATCGCCCAACCCGTGATATCAGGATTAGACTGCATCACCTGTTCCACTTTCGCCGCAGCATCCTGTGGCGTTTCTTTGTGATAGAATGTGTCTCGAATTGTGATGCCCGGAAACTTCTTCGCCGCGTTCCGCACTCCTTGGGCGCGTTTTTGAAGATTTGGGGCGTTTTGATTTCCCGCAAGAATTGCCACCACGCCCTTTCCATTCATAAACTTTGCGAGGTTCTCCATCACCTGCTCGCCACATTTCTCATCATCGACCCCAAATGTTACAAAACGTTTGCTGGCCGGTGCGTCGGAATCGAATGTCGCCACGGGCACGCCGTTCTTCACCGCTGAATTGATTGCGTCGGTTAACTTGTTCGCGTCTGAACAACTCACCGCAATTCCATCGGCACCGCTAAGCACGAGCTGCTCAATCGCTTCCGCCTGCTTTTGGGCGTCTTCTTCATTCGGCGTGCGCCAATCGATCCTGATCGCTATGCCATGCTTCTGGCCGAGATCTTTCGCGGCTTGTTCCGCCCCAACGCGCGCCGCCTGGAACACAGGATTGCCTTGTGATTTGGCAACGAGACCAATCGTGTAGGATTTCTTTTCTGCGGCAAACGATGTGAACGCCAGTGTGCAACAAACAAGAGTCGCGATAAGTTTCATAGTGAATGCGGTTGTTATCCCTGTTCTCCAGATTTGAATCAAGATTGAAGCCTTCGCTCACCTGCTCAAATACACCTGAGAGGTGATCCTGAAACCGTACGAAAATTCCGAGGTGATTTCCGGGGTTGCTGTGTCGGTGAATTTAACGGTGACCAAATGTTTGCTCCCCGGCTCGAAGGCCTCGGTTGATTCGTAATGGATCGTTGTCTCCCCTGATTCCGAAAGCGTCACGTCAGGCTGCACAATGACGCCATCCATGTTCAACTGAACCGAACCGTCTTTAACTTTGACCAGCCCGGCTTTCGAATTAAATGGTCGCACAACAATGTCTACGAACGGCACCGTCCCTACATCATTCCCGGTCGGCGCAAACGTGTCTACATAAGGACGTGGCGTCGTTTGCGTCACGATCTTGAGGTCATCGATAAAATGATTGTCAGTTCGTGAACCAGTGCGCGCTCCGAAACCGTAACGGGCTCCCACTGCATTCGCGGCAGACGTCGCGACGTTCGTTAAAACAATCTCATTGTCGTATCCGACGTCCACGGTCCCGTCCGGGTCCAGTTTGATCAGAACATCCACGAAGCGATCGGTTCGCAACTCAGGCACGGCAACCTGGGGGCGAGGACCTTTAGGCGATGACAAACGAATGCCGGGGGCCACCTCTGAACTGTTCTTGTACGTATCAAAAATGACGCTGAGTCCACCAAAGTTCGCGTCTGCAAAGGGCGCATTCGGAACGTTGGATCCATAGTGAAAAGCTAAACCATCCGCCCCGTTGCCGCCGCCGATATACCCTTTGAAGGTCACTACAAAACTGGCGACCCGACTTTTTCCATCCAGTGAATTAAGGACAAAGCTTCCCAGTTCACTGACCCGCGGCTGTGTGAGTTTCAAGACCCCGCTGTTTCCAATTCCGCCTTTTGTGTCCACGATAGCAGTCCCGAAAACCGCCGCTGCCGTGGGCACGCCTGAATTGAAATCGCAAAAGAACGTTCCTGCGCCGCCCGAAAACGGCGTGCCCAGACATACAATCACGAATAACAGTGGCAGGAACGATGCGCGCATAAGCCGGGGATACTTGTTCTCTAACCTAAACGACCGTCCTGCGAAACCCAAAAAAATCTCCTTTCCATCAACAGCTGAAAGTTGCCGCGTGACTTTCTTCACCTCCTCCTGTCCAATCGTTAATGGAACTGTCCCTGGCCGAAGCCGTGCCACCAATGTCAACAGCTCGCCAAGCGCACTGGGAATCGCCCGAGTTCGGCGCGATTTATCAGGAGCACTCTCAACAAATCTATTATCTCGCTCTTCGTATGCTCGGCAATCCGGCGCAGGCCGAGGACGCTACGCACGACGTGTTCATCAAAGCTTTTAGGGCGATGAAAGAATTCCGCGGGGAGGCGAACATCCGGACTTGGCTTTATCGGATTACAATCAACCACTGCCGGAACCTTGCGCAAACCTGGCACCAACGGCACATCTTCAGCAACGCTGATGAAGCCGTCTGGGAAACAACCACCCACAGCGACAGCCCACTTCGTGTCCTCGAGATCAAAGAACTCGGCGAACGCATTCAAAAAACATTGGACGCCTTACCAGCCGAATATCGCCTCCTCTTACTTTTAGTCGCCGACGAAAAACTGAGTTACGATGAAATAGGTGTGCTCACAGAGCAAACCGCTGACGCAGTCCGTGGCAAACTCCACCGCGCCCGCAAAGCGTTCCAACAACAATTTCAAAAGACAGCGTGACCGTATGAAACAAAATTCCAAATTGCGTCAAAACGAAGAGCAGGAAACGACGCAGCAGCAGCACAGCCAGCAAAAGGCCGAGGCAAAAGAGTTTTCGACCGTAGACGAATTGCTCCGCTATGACGCGGCACAGAATCCTGTGCCACCGAATGTCGCAGACAAACTGAGCCGCTCAGCCGAAGCACAGGCATCGCCACCATCGTGGTGGAAACGCCTCGTCACAAATTTTAGGGCCAAGTAACGCGCAGATGTCATGAGACACCTTTTCAGTCGCTTTGTGTTTCCGCTTAGAACTGGCACCCGTTCTCTGATTGCCGTTCTGGCCATCGTTTTTATTGCCCAGGCAATCGGAGAACAAACAGGAGCATATAATCTAATCGACTGGTGCGTCCTCGCCCCGACGAAAGTGTGGCAGGGCCAAGTTTGGCGGCTGTTCACATATGCCTTCGTCACGCCCACGCTGGCTCTCTTCGCGATCAACATCCTTTTCATTGGAATGCTGGGACACTGGCTCG
>CBHWET010000032.1:0-23395 GCA_966112985.1 uncultured bacterium
CGGTCACGGAAAACGACCGGGCACGCGCGCCCGGCAGTTTTTTCTGAGGAAAAATTGGTCAGGCACGGTGTCTTTCCAAATTTCCGTGAGATTTTTTTCGTCCGGCACGGTGCCGGAAAGTTTTCGGCTGAGGGAAAATTCGTCGGGCACGCGTGCCGGACTTTTGCAGGAAGTTGAAAATCAGCGCTTTGCGCTGATTTTCCAGTTTGAGGTTTGAAATGTTTGAAGTTTGAGGTTGGGAATCGGCGACGGCGCGTATCAACTTTCGTGCCACGCGAAAACATGCCGAAAAAGCTCCAAGCGTCCAACATCCAAGCTCCAGAGAAATTCCAATGATCAATCTTCAAATCGCCAATCGGCCATGGCGACATTTGGGATTTGAAGCTTGGTGTTTCATTGGTGCTTGGATGTTGGACACTTGGAGCTTCCCCCTCACTTCGGCCGATAGCGCGCCAGAAAGCCATTATCTTTTCCGGCGAGATCCGCACGGCGTTGTTGCGCCAGAACGTTGCCGTAAACAATCGAATCACGAACGAACATATCCAACCGCTTCACTAACGCGTCACTGGTGACCTTTCCGTCCTGCGTATCTTCGCGTTCGTTGAAAGAAACACCATACGGCAGACTCCAGGCATAACATTGGCGTGCGACGGTACGCAGTTGATCGGTAACGGTCAGACCTTTTTCATGCGACGCAACGATAGTCGCGAAAAGTTTGCCGGCGAATTCATGCCAGAAGTGGTCCAGGAAACTTTTCAACGCGCTGCTGACGGAGCCGTGGTAATCGGGCGTCGTCAGGACAAGAACGTCGGCGCGATCAACACGCGCTTTCAGGCCTGGATAAAATTCCGCTTTGTAAGAAGTATCCGGATTGAACAGCGGCAGCGGTTCTTTCTGAAAATCAAGGATGTCTACCTCGCAGCCCGACGCCTGAAATTTCTCCGCGACATGAACCAGCACGGTACGGACGATGGATGCGTTGTGCAGACTTCCGACGACGGCGAGTACTTTCAGTTTGTCATTGGCCATGCGATGCAAAGTAGCAAGACAGGAAATTTGCGCAACGGCGTAACCGTTACGTCATTCAATACTGTGCAGGGTACCGTGGATCATCATTCTCCACGCCGCTGTTCCAATACTGATACATCTCCTGTTCCGTCGGAACCTTAAGCGGTCGGACGATGCGGAAGCCAACACACTTGGAACTATCCGCGTACCAGATCGACGGCGGCAGGTTTGGATCCGTTTTCCATTCGCGCCGTGATTTCGCTCGCGCTGCGCTGCGGAGATCTTCAGGACTGCCCATCTCCTCGCCCCACGCACCGCCACGAACGACATGCGGGTAAGGTTTCGTTGCCTTGTTCCATGGATCAATCATGACGGTATCTTTCCCGCGCAAATAGAATTCGGGATCGTATTGATCGAGACACCACTCCGCGACGTTGCCGTGCATGTCGTAAAGTCCCCACGCATTGGGCTTCTTTTTGCGAATGGGATGATATTTTTCATCGCTGTTTTCGGCATACCATGCGTATTGATCGAGTTTTGCTACGTCATCACCGAAGGAATATGCGTTCGTAGAGCCGGCGCGGCAGGCATATTCCCACTCGGCTTCGGTGGGCAGCCGATAGAAGTGTCCGGTCTTCGCGCTCAACCATTCACAAAATTTATTGGCGGCGTGTTGAGTCATCGCGAGGGCCGGTCGGTCCACTTTCCCCATCCCGAAACTATACTCCAAATACGGCTTCGTCGGTTTGGCGACAGCATCCGACGGCTCGCGAATAGTAGGAATCCAGGACGAGTTCTCTTTTTCCACATTCAACATGAACGGTTCGTATTGCTCCCAGGTAACTTCCGTGTCCTGCATCCAAAACGGAGAAATGCGGACGCGATGCAATGGTGCCTCGTCATCGCGGTGTCCCGCCTCATTCCGCGAACTGCCCATCATGAACTCGCCGCCTTTGATCGGAACCATGACGACGTTCAATTCATTCGTTGCATCGTGCAAGGTGTAGCGTCGCTGGTTTCGGTCGATCACCTGAACCTGATTGGTGTAAAGAATCATGTCGGCCTCGCGTTTCACTGCTGCGGCGGTGATCTTTTGATGCAATTCGTGAACGAGATTTGTTTCACGCTCCCCGGCTTTGCGCATCCACGCTTTCCATTCTTCCATTGCCTTGCGCTGCCCGTCGGATAGTCCAGACGGCTCGGCGAATGCGACAACATTTAGAAGTGCGACGATTACCACGAGAATGCCCGATGATGATTTCATAAAGTTCTGATGCCGATATGCCTGTGACAAGGGCGCCGGTGTTATTGCAATTAGGGATTTTCTTCCATGAACCGACGCTCCTGACGCGCCGTTCCTTCATTGTTCCTCGTACAAAGCAGCAAACAAAATCCTTGTGCAACCGTAAAAGCGCTTTAGTTTTTCCAAATGGCCAAAGTAAAGCATATCGCGCTGCTTAAATTTAAAGCGGACACAGCGCAACAACAGATCGACGAACTCTTCGATGCCCTGCTCGACCTGAGCGAAAACGTGGAAGGCGTCGATGACTATGTTTCAGGTCCGAACTCCAGTCCTGAAAAGCTGAACCAGGGTTATACGCACGGTTTCGTGATGACGTTCCATGATGAAGCCACGCGCGATGCTTACTTGAGTCACCCCGAGCACGAAAAGTTTAAGCAACAGTTTCTTCCTTTGATTGATTCTGTCCTCGTCTTTGATTTTGATCTCTAATCTATGACTCTCGGACTGTGCGTTTTGCGCACGCTTCGATTTAGTTTTTGCATCGCGCTTTGCCTCTCCGGGTTTAGCGCGAATGTTTTTGCTGCGGCAGACATCGCGTATGACGGCAAGCACGTCAGCGAAGGCGTGGAGTACTTTCACAAACAGGTTCCTGATGTGCCGTGGTCAATTTATGTAGTCCGAATCGATCGTAACCAGCGGGATCTCCGGGTTATCACGACGATGCCTACAAACCACGCCGTCGGCCTTACGCTGACGACCGAGCAACTCAAGTCGATTCCGCCAGCCGTAGGCGAACCCATCGCGGCGATCAATGGTGATTTCTTTTCGTGGCGCAAAGGTCCTTACCAGGGCGATCCAGCTGGGTTACAGATCGTCGATGGCGAAATGGTGAGCTCCCCGCCTCACTCCCGCGACAGTATGATTCATGGCAGTCCCGAAAACGCTGTCTGCTTGTGGGTGGATCCGCACGGACACCTGCGCATCGACAAAGTCGCGTCGCATCTCGAAGTGATTTTTCCGAATGGCAGGAAGTTGCCCGTCGGATTGAATCAAGACCGCACGAACACAACCGCTGTTTTGTGCACGAGCGCCGCGGGATCATCAACGCGTATGACAAACGGCGTTGAACTCATTCTCGAACACGCCAAAGGAGAATGGCTGCCGTTCGCCGCAGGCAAAACATACGTCGCTCGCGTTCGTTCCATCGGGTCGAAAAACTCTCCCGTGACGCCAGACACCATGGTGCTGTCGATTGGCGACAAACTTGCCGCGAAATTGCCGAAGATTAAACCGGGCATGTTGCTAACGATCTCCACAGCCACGACACCCGACTTGGGAAAGGCGACTGCGGCAATCGGTGGCGGACCTCGATTGGTGGAACATGGCAAGGCATTGAATCACAAAGACAATCAACGAAATCCGCGCACGGCGGTTGGTTATAATGCCAAGTACATCTTTTTCGTAGTCGTGGACGGACGCCGCAAAGGGGTATCGGATGGAATGACCTTTACCGAACTCGCCAACGAAATGGCATGGTGGGAATGCGATGAGGCGATGAATCTGGACGGCGGCGGATCAGCGACGATTTGGGTCAACGGCACAATCATGAATCAACCGTCGGATAACAAAGAACGTGCGGTAGCGAATGATCTGGTTGTCGTGCGCCGACAGAAAGAGTGAACCCACCCGCATCAGCAATTTCGCTTATGCTGAACCGGTGGAGTAAGCACTAGACGAGACACGCCTATTCCACTAAGTTTCCCCACATGTCGAAACCGACCAAGAATGGCGGGGGAACGGCTGAAGCCGCTCCTGACCTGTCGTTCGAGCAGGCAATTCAGAAGCTGGAGACCATCGTTGAAGAGATGGAGTCCCAGGATTTGCCGCTGGAAAACCTCCTGTCACGATTCGAGGAGGGCACGAAGCTGGCCAAAGTTTGCCAGACGAAACTTGCAGACGCCGAAGTGAAGATTCAGCAACTCGAAAGAAATGCCAAAGGCGACCTGACCACGAAACCCGTGGATCTCGACAATCCTTGACCGTTCCGTTTCATTCAATTTCCCTCACGCAACACTTTTAATATGAGCCGATACCTCGACATGGTTGATCATCCTGCACACGTCAAAAAACTGACAATGCCACAACTCGAGCAACTCGCGGGCGATATCCGCGAGGAACTCATCACGAAACTCGCCAAAAACGGCGGACACCTCGGACCGAATCTCGGCGTTGTCGAACTGACGATTGCACTGCACAAGGTGTTCTCGACGCCTCACGACAAATTCGTGTGGGACGTCAGCCACCAGGTCTACGTTCATAAATTGCTGACCGGCCGAAAAGATCGCTTCCACACCATTCGCACAACCAACGGCTTGAATGGATTCGCACTGCGCTCCGAAAGCGAACACGATTGCTTCGGCGCAGGCCATGCCGGCACCGCTCTTTCCGCCGCGCTCGGAATGTGTGCTGCTCGCGATCAGAAGAAGACGGACGAGAACGTCGTTTGCATCTTCGGTGACGCTGCATTGACCAATGGTATTTCGTTCGAAGCGTTGAACAACATTTCGCACACGACGAAGAAGTTCATCGGCATCCTGAACGACAACGAATGGAGCATCGCGAAGAACGTCGGCGCGATTTCAAATTATCTCAATAAGCTCATTACGAATCCGCGTTATAACCGTCTGCAAAAGGATTTCGAGCGTTGGCTCAAGAAGTTCGGTCACAAAGGTGAACTTGCCGCTAAACTCGGACACAAAGCCGAAGAAGCAATCAAAGGCGCCGTCAGCGGCGTAGCCCTGCGCCCGTCAGAAGGGAATGTTGATTCCGATGGTCGTGGCGGTTTCGGCAGCAGTTTGATTTTTGAAGAATTCGGCCTGCGTTACCTCGGGCCAATCGATGGTCATGATCTGCCACTGTTGATCAAGGTGCTGGAATTCGCGAAAGCCTGCGAAGAACCGATTGTCATTCACGTGCTGACGAAGAAGGGCAAAGGATTCGACGCAGCGCTGAACTCGCCGGAGAAATTCCATGGTCTCGGACCTTACGATGCCAAAACCGGTGCGACGCCCGCTCCGAAACCTGGCACGCCACCGAATTACCAGGACGTGTTTGGTAACGCGATGGTCAAATTGTGTCAGAAGGACAATTCGGTTGTCGGCATCACTGCCGCGATGCCGAGTGGCACGGGCCTGAAAACTTTGGAAAAAGCGATGCCGGATCGTTATTACGACGTTGGTATCGCCGAAGAACATGGCGTCATTTTCGCTGCCGGTATGGCAACGATGGGCTTCCGCCCTGTCGTGGCCATTTACTCAACGTTCCTCCAACGCGCCTATGACTGCATCCATCACGATGTCTGTCTGCAGGATCTGCCTGTGATTTTCTGCATGGACCGCGCTGGCCTCTCCGCCAACGACGGCCCGACACATCACGGTTTGTTTGACATCGCGTATTTGCGTTGTCTCCCGAACGTTGTCGCGATGGCGCCGAAAGACGAAGACGAACTAACGGATATGATGTTCACCGCTACGCATGTGAATCATCCGACGTTCATTCGTTATCCGCGTGGCGCGGGCGAAGGCGTCACCATCAAAGATCAGCCGAAACTGATCGAAGTTGGCAAAGCCGAAGTGACCCAAAACTTCTCGAACACCGGCAAGAAGAAAGTCGCTCTGTTCGGCCTCGGCAACATGCATGGCGTCGCGAAGAAAGCAGCAGCGGAATTGACTGCCGCTGGCTTTGATTGCGCGATCATTAATCCTCGTTTCACAAAACCGATCGACGCCGCGACAACGGAGTTCTTCTCACGCGCCGCGGATTGCGTGGTGACACTCGAGGATCACGTGTTGATGGGTGGCTACGGCAGCACCGTTCTCGAACTGCTTTCTGAAAAGCGGATTGCGACACCTGTCGTTCGCATCGGCTGGCCTGACCAGTTCATCGAACATGCCTCAACGGTTGATTACCTGCGCGAGAAGCATGGATTGACGGTTGCGAATACTGTTGCCCAGGTAAAAGCACAGTTGACCGGTGCAGCGGACAAAACTGTCAAGTTGACGGCGGTTGCTTAACGCTACGAGAGCGTGAGATTTATTCAGCACGCGGTCCGTCAATTCGGATCGCGTGCCAAAACGGTGCCACCAATGCGCCGTGTTATTGCCGGACCGGGAATTATTTCCTGATGCAAGAGGCGCCGCACACGTTTAAACGCTACCCACTGGCGACCCAGACTATTGTTCTCACTCTCGGCACTTTCCTGTTCTTCATTCTCTATTACGGTCTACCGGTTTCGAATGTTGTTTTGCACAACTATTACCTCGGCGGAAGGGCGTTCGTTCAGGGACAGAATCCTTATGAAGTAACACTCGCGAACGGTCCATCGAACCAGTTTAAGTATTCACCTTTATTCGCAGTGATTGCGGCCGGTATGGCGGCTATCAAGTCGCAACGCGTCGTTACCAGCGCCTGGATTCTGCTGAGCATGGGGACATTTTATCTCGGCCTCGGCAGATGGGTGCAACTGACTAACAAGGTTCCCGCATTGGTTACATACGGAGTTATTCTGGCGGTTCTCGAATTGACGTTCTCGTTACTGTTGACGCAGGCGAATGCATTGATCATTGGGATGACCTTGATTGCACTTGCAGAATATCGGGACAGTAGACTTTTCTCGGCGGGGGCGATTCTAATCTTGGCGACGAACCTGAAGGTTTATCCACTGATTTTTCTGGTGCCTTTGCTCTTCACGTTTCAACCGCGCTTCTGGTTCGGCGCACTGGTTGCAGGAATTGCGGCTTTTCTCTTACCCGCTTTATTTTCGAGCTGGAGCCACAATTTAAAGATGCACGTCGCATGGATGCAACTCGTCGTCAACAACAGTGGCGGTCCAGGTATTCTCGATATCGCGTCCGCGATGGAACGCGCAGGCTTAGCGAATCTCGGAAGGATTCTGCGTTGGTCGATCGCGCTTGTGACCGTTCCAATATTCGTTGGTGTTTTTTTCATTAAACGACGTGAGGTCGCGTGGCAGCCATGGATGGCGTTTGGAATTTCTGCGCTGCTGTTATTGAGCCCGAGAACCGACATTTTCACTTACGTCATGTTGGCACCGTCTTTTGTCCTGATGCTCTCGTGGTTCGGTGCCTCGCAAGATCGCGGCATGCGAATCGGAGGTAGTATCGCAATCGGCCTGTTCGCCTTTGCCATCGTGTCGTGTCAGTTCATCGATCCGAAGTGGCTGATTTCCGAAACGCCGACCGAATTGCTGCGAGTGTTGGGGACGCTCGGTATCTGGATTATGACTGGAGCCTTACTGCTGATGGACATGACACGAAAACGCTTTCAATCGCACTCTTCCCAACCTGCAGCAACCTGAAGGGACATTTCCGTAACCGAAACAGGGAATGAATTGTCTTACGAGGCATCCTATGAACGTTCTCCTGCGCTCTTTCGCGATCTGCTGTCTGTCACTTGTGACGCTCTCCGTTTATGGCGCGCCCGCGACAAAGCCGTTCAACCTGTTGATCATCACCGCCGACGATATGAACGGCGACTCGTGGTTCAACTCCAAGGTTGGCGCGACTCCGCATCTCGATGCGTTCGCGAAGACATGTTATCGCTTCGAACAGATGCACGTAAGCGCGCCGATTTGCCAACCGTCACGATCGGCTCTGATGACAGGTCGTTTTCCTCATCGCAATGGTGCACTGGGTTTCAATCCCATCAATTTGGATGTCCCGACGTTAACGGAAGTTTGCAGCAGCAACGGCTACTTCACCGCAGCCATCAACAAGCTCGTCCACATGGCACCTTCCTCGAAATTTAAGTGGGACCTTCCGCTCGATGGCTCAGGCAAGAATCCTGAGCGGCTGCGAGCCGATTTTGAGAAGTGTCTCTCGTCGGCAAAAGAAGCGGGAAAACCGTTCTTCATCAACGTAAACATCACCGACCCGCATCGCCCCTTCGCAGGCGTTCGCGGTGCGGGTGAAGAGGAAGAAGGTGGCAAACGTAAGCGTGTGAAAAAAAATGAAGCCGCAGCGACGACAGTTCCAATTTATTCAACGAACGACGTTATAGTTCCTCCGTTTCTCGAAGACATTCCTGACGTTCGTAAAGAAGTCGCGCATTACTTTTCCAGCGTGCGGCGCCTCGACATGAGCTTCAACGGTTTACTGTCGGCTTTGGAAGCCTCGGGAGAGAAAGACAACACGATTGTTTTCTTTATGTCTGACCACGGGATGTCTTTCCCATATGCCAAGGCAACCATTTATCGCAACGGCACTTGGTCCCCGTTGCTCGTGAAATATCCTGGAATGAAGAACTCGTTTATAAATACCACCGACATGATCAGCAGCGTGGATGTGATGCCGACGGCGTTGGAATTGATGAACGTCACCAAACCTGCCGGCATGGATGGGCGTTCGCTCGTTCCCCTGCTCCACGGCGAAAAGGAAAAAGACCGTGACCACGTCTTCACCCACGTGAACACTGTTTCGAGTGGCAAAAGTTTCCCGGGCCGATGCATCCGTACCAAAACGAAAGCCTACATTTGGAACGAATGGCCAAACGGCACGACGAAATATAAAGTCGAAGCAATGGGCGGTCTCTCTTTCAACGCTCTCGCCGTCGCCGCTGAAAAAGACCCGAAGATTAAAGAACGCGTGCAGAATTACCTGTTCCGCACGTCTGAGGAATTCTACGACGAAGAAAAAGATCCGAGCGAACGCCGGAATCTGATCAAGGATCCGTCTGCGCAAAAAGACATTCAGGCGTTCAAGAAACTACTGCTGGAGCACATGGAAAAAACAAATGATCCACTGCTCGAGAAGTTTCGCGCGGTTTGTAAGTAATCGAAGCGTTAAACGACTTGTCGCCGATAGTTACCCACTGGGCGATTCATATTTTTAGAAATCGCCCCCTCTCTCCGTCTCTCTCCTCCATTCTGCAAATGGAAGAGAGAGTGTTCGCGGTCATGACATACTCGAACCGACCTGCTTTCGGGCGGTTATTTACCGCCGGCCCATTTCGGCTGCTGCTTCAGGTGGTAGAGCATTTCACCCGCTTTCGGCACATATAGGATGCCTTCGTCTTCGCGATTCGCGTAATCCTCCGGCTTGATCGTCTTCGGATCACG
This sequence comes from uncultured bacterium, assembly GCA_966112985.1. Lineage (GTDB taxonomy): Bacteria > Verrucomicrobiota > Verrucomicrobiia > Limisphaerales > JACDHS01 > CBHWET01. The sequence goes on from CBHWET010000032.1 coordinate 9,387, forward strand.
ATATCCCATGTTGATCTTTTTGCAGATTTCTTCCGGAATTTGTGTGGCGAGCGTGACGTTGGCGCGGCATTTTTCCGTACCGTTTTCAAAAACGCCGATGCCACGAACGTGGGTCGAATGCGCTATCACTCCCCACGGATAATCTTTGAATTTATCCCATTGCTTGAGGAAGTAATCGCGACAGTGATAGCCAATCTCCGAAATCGTTTTGTGATGCGTCACACAAATGTCTGACACATGCGGCGCGTAAATGATGAGTTCACCGCCATCCGCCAGAACGGGCTCGAGTTTGTACATGCATTTCCCGGCCGTCCAAATCTCATCGTACATCTTTGGTGCGCACGAGAGGATCGTATGAAATGGTTTGTCTTTGTACACGATGTGCCGCTGCCGCGACAATTCGCTGGCCTGGTCCCAGGCTGATTCGGGTGATCCAGAGAAAATACCGGCGAGCTCTTTTCCATCGACTACCAACGCAAAGCAAAGCTTCGGCACTTTCACCATTGATCCCGCCTTATCGACAACGGCACGGACGGGCGTCCATTTGTTGCCGATGATCATTGGGTTTGTGACGACGGCACCGAGCCAATGAAAGAAATTCAAAATCTCGGGACCGCTGATACCAGGGAAAAGGTACTTGTTACCACCAGAGAAACCGACGACTTCGTGTGGGAACACAGGTCCGATAATGATCAGCTGATCGTAATCATAAACGAGCTTGTTGATTTCCACCGGGACATCCATTGCGAACAAACCGCCAGATAATTTGCTAATTTCGTCAGCGGTGATCGTTCCAATATTTCGAAGCGCCTCCGGGCTATCCCAGGCATGGTTGAAGAAGCGCACCTTTTTGTATTTCTCGCGACGGTCGCCTTCCGACATTTCAAGCCGTTCACAAATCGCGGCTTCGCTCATCGGTTGATGCGTCCCGAGCGCAATCAATACATCGAGATTTTTCGCTACCGCGCCGATCTGTGCGAAAAGCGTCTGGAATACCAACCCAATGGGCGCCGTGCGCGTCCCGTCGGGAACAATGCACAGGACTTTTTTATCGCGATAATCTTTTGCCGGACAGGTGGAGGCTACGATTTCGGCAACTCGTTCGGAAGTAACTGCGTTCATTTGAAAGTGGCGTTGACTTAGATGGTCTGGGAAAGGAACCCGCCATCGACGCGGATGTCCGTCCCCGTAACAAAACTGCTCGCTTTCGAACTTGCGAGGAAAATAGCCGCGCCGATTAATTCCTCGGCGGTGCCGAATCTGCCCATCGGCGTGTGGCCGAGAATCGATTGAGCACGCGGAGTTGGCGAACCATCTTCATTATAGAGCAAGCGGCGATTCTGTTCCGCAGGAAAGAAACCAGGCGTAATGGAGTTTACGCGGACACCCTTTGCGGCCCATTCGCGGGAAAGAAATTGCGTCAGGCTTAGAACAGCGGCTTTCGAAGCGGAGTACGCAACCACACGCGAGAGCGGAATGTGCGCCGAGACGCTGGCGATGTTGATGATGCTCCCCTTCCCTCGCTTGATCATCGCCGGACCGAATTCCTGGCACGGCAGAAGGACGCCTCCGACCAGGTTCAAATCAAAATTCCCGCGCCACGCATCCAGCGGAATATCCTCGAACTTCATATCGCCGGCGACCGTTGTCTTCGGATCATTGCCACCCGCGGCATTCACAAGAATTGTTGGAGCGCCCAACGCTTTTTCGATCTCTGCATGCGCTGCTTTCACACTGTCGCGTGACATGGCGTCCGCCGAAAAGAACATTGCTGTCCCGCCAAGTTTTTTGATTTCGCAGACACGCGCTTCACCGCGCTCCGCATTGCGACCGAGCACGGCAACTTTGGCGCCAGCCTGTGCGAGGCCATCTGCGATTTTGCCACCGAGTACACCGGTAGCACCGATGACGACGGCGACTTCGTTCTTAAGATCGAACAAATTCATATAGGGGCCATAAGTTTGCGGCATCGAAGCGTCAGGGTGAAGAAAATTGTATTCGGCCCGCACGAACCCGTCGGCAATCTCCCGATTGCATCGCTGATGGCATGGAACAACATTATATCATGGCTGAAGAACGTGTTGTCTTTCGCGGGCATCCATCGGCCGCGACAATCTTTGGTTCGCTCTTTACGAGCATTCTTTTGCTCGTCGGCATTGCCGTAGGCATCGCATTTTTTTGGAATAACCTCGTCGGAAATGTGCGTTACGTTGCTCTGGGCCTGTTGATAGTTCCGCTTGTGATTATGATCTCTAAGCTCATTCAGCTCAGGCTTCTCAATTACGAGATCACTTCTGAACGCATCAAAGTCACTCACGGCCTGCTGACGCGTCGCACGGATGAACTCGAACTTTATCGGGTGAAAGATACCTCGCTCATCGAACCGTTCTTTTACCGGTTATTTTCTGCAGCAAATATCTTTATTGCCACGAATGACGCCAGCACACCGAAGTTGGAGTTACGCGGAATCAAACACGCGAAGGAAGTGCGCGAACAGCTGCGCGCAAGCGTCGAAGAGTGCCGCATGCGCAAAGGAGCGCAGGTTCGTGAGATGGAATAAAGACGCCCCCGATTATTTCGTCCTCAACCCGACGAGATCCATACGTTTCGCCGTTTCGCGATAAGCTTCTTCGACCCACTGCACGATTTTCTTCGGATCCGGCGCATATTCCAACTCGATCGAAACCACGCCATCGATGTTTAATTCTTTGATCGCCTGGAGATAAGGTCCAAACTTCACCACGCCGCGCCCCGGCGGGAGATCGCCATGCACTTTTCCATCGCAATCACTGATATGCACGTGAATCGCCTTGCCTTTTAGCTTCTTCACGTCTTCGGGAGATGTGTCGGATAGAACAAGGTGACTCACATCGATATTGGCGCGAACACGAGGATGATCTACTTCATCAATGAATCGCACCATCGAATCGATGCTGTCGAGAAGACTCAGGCGGAACGGCTCCAGTTCAAGCGCGATGTCGATCTTGCGTTTCGCCGCGTAATCGCCCAGTTCGCGGCAGGTCTCAACGGCGAACTGCCATTGTTTCTCAGCGGGAATAACTTCCCGCTGCCAGACATATTCTCCGAGCACGAGCAGAATATTCTTCGCACCCCATGTCGCCGCGAGATCGATGTACCTTTTGGTGCGCTCAACGTGAAACCGCCGAACGACGTCATTGAAATCGATCAATCCAAACGCCACGACAGGCAAAGAAATAATTGGAAGATCCAGTTTGGCACAGGTGTTCGCCACAAGTTTAATTTCTTTCGGAGAAATGCCGACGGCTTCCGTAAAAATATCGACGCAATCGAAACCGATCCGTGCGATGTGCTTCAAACCAGTTGCTGTATCGAGGCCCGCCTGTTGGAAAGCGCTGTTGATGATCCCAAGCTTCATGAGGAAGTTTTCGCCGAGTTTTGGGGAGAAGTGCAAATACTTTGTTAAAATCCTATGGGCAGAGAGTCAGTGCTGGATTCGAAGCTTGAAAAAAGGAATCGAACAAATAGGGCCAGGTCCTCTCTCGAAAGGAAATGCAATTGGAAATCAGCACGCGTTTCCCATCTTGGAAAAAATGGATCGGGACGTTAGAACGTCATTTCCTCTTGAGAAATGCCGATCTGGGAAGTTGGAACCCTATTTCCTCTTGCGGAAACTCCGTCCGGGAAGTTAGACCGTCGTTCCCTCTTGGGAAAAGTCGATCCGAGCAAATAGGACGTCATTCCCTCTTGGGAAAAACCGATCTGGAAAGTTAGATCGCCATTTCCTCTTGGGAAATTGCGTCCGGGGCGCCAGAACCAAATTCCCTCTTGAGAAATATCGATCTGGAAAGTTTGGACGCCATTCCCTCTTGGGGAAAATCAATCTGGAAAGTTGGAACGTAATTTCCTCTTGGGAAAAACCGTTCCGAGCGCCAGGACAGTATTTCCTCGTGGGAAAAACCGTTCTAGAAAGTTTGGACGGCTTTTCCTTTCTGGGAAAACAAATCTATTTTGCCAGATCGGTTTTTCCTTTCGGGAAATTCCGTCCCTTTTTGTATGACTTCCGGATGAAAGGCATTCGCTGATAGGTATTTGCAAAAACTCGTCGCAATTGAAAGGTGTCCGTCGCCGGGAAAGGACTTTAGCGTCTTATGTGCCAATATTTCCTTTCCAAGCCTTTGGCGCATTGGCCGAAACCCAACGCTTTTCTCCGACAAAACGGTTGCCATTTTAGTCGCTGAAAAGTTGGATAGACGAATGTTCCAATACGTCGCCCTTGCAAAGCATAAACAATTTCAAGCCGGCCCCTATGAGGGAGTCGAATTACTCGTTCTTCATAAGAATGAAGAAACTGGCGGCATGACGGTGCTGCGCAAATTCAAGGCCGGCACAACGATTCCCGCTCACATCCACCCGCAGGCGAACGAGACGGCTTACATTCTTTCAGGCGAGTGGGAGGAATCGGGCGTTGTTTACACAGAAGGAACTCTTTTCTTTGCCCCACGCGGCGAGCAACACGGGCCGCACTTCGCCCGCACGGAAGTAATCAGCCTCACGACGTTTGATGGCCCGCTGACAATTGTCTGACGTTCTGACAACCCCTTAATCGAGCTGCACAATTCGATAGAATCGCTGCGTATCGATGGGCGCCGAATCGGTGACACTCAAGGTTGAACCACCCGCAGGCGTCGCAGCTCCCAGATCGGTCCACGATGTCGCATTGAGATCTGGCTTGAATTGAATTTGATATGTTTTCCCCGGGAAGGTCGACCACGTGAGATTGACGTCACCGTTCGTCAGGACGACGGATGAGAGTTTCGGTGGTGCGACGACGATGATCGAAAAAGATTTCGAATTGCTGAGCGGTGGCACACCGTTATCGGTCACGACGACAGTTGCCGAATTCGTGACAGTTACCGTCAACTGAGGTGCCGTCCAACTTACGATGCCATTGGCATTCACCGTGAAACCCGCTGGAGAATTGGTCACGCTGAAAGTCAGAATGTCGGCGGGAACATCGGCATCGGTCGCGATATTCGTGAAAACAAGCGTAGCTCCGCTGTTTACCGTTTTTGTCGGAATCACGGAAAGCACCGGTGCGGTATTGGTGTAAGGAAAGATTTCGATGCCGCTGATCTTTGGCTCATTTGCGGCGCCACGAGCGAAATGCAGAAGGATGTTCCCACTCCCGTCGGCAGCCGTATTGAATTGTCGGCTGACAGCGCGAAATTTTGAACCGGCTGTCGCTACAATATCGAAATTTGTGAGGACCTGCGCCGTGTTGATAAACGCATTGAAACGCCTATCACCGGCTTGCGTGACAGAAGCCGAAATCTCCGCGAAGTGCAGACGTGTTTTGTAGAGTTTACCAGAGACGAGATTTCCGAAGTTATACTTCGTCGGCCCCCAGCGCTCCGTTTGATAAACAGCGGATGGAGCGGCATTACTCGCCCCCGTTAAATCTATAGCTGTCGCGGTCGACGCCGTGTTTGTCGAGCCGGAGAAATTGGCGTCGGCCGTAAACGCTCCCGTTGCACTTCCTCCTGCGTTGATGGAATAGGATGAAACGGAGACCGTAAGAGGAACGGAGAACAGGTTGTTGTTTTCATTACCTTCGGCAAAGCGATTGATGTCATCGACGACGGCAGTGACGGTGTGATTACCAAGCGTCGCGATCCAACCACCCCCAGAAATGCCTCCGCCGTTAGCGGTGTAGGTCGCGGAACTGCCTGCGGCAAGCGCGGTATTCCCCGCCCCGACATACGAAACCTGCGTTCCATCCACAAGAAAACCAATGCCTAATGAATTAGCCGCAATCGACGTCGAGCCCTGGTTTTTGACGGTCACACGAAAGTAAACCGCCGCCCCTGATGCGACAGCGCTGTTGGTCCACGTCAAAGCAGTGGCGATCGCGTCCGGCAGGGAATTGGTTGGCGTTGCTGATACCTGACCTGAATTGCCACTTTCGCCAAGAGCATTGCCGGCGGACACGACATAATAATATGTGGTCCCCTGGGAGTAGGATGTATCGACATAAATGCCCGCCGTTACATTGCTGGCGATAACCGTGTAAGGACCTCCGTTCACAGTCGACCGTTTCACTTTGAAAGCGGTAGCGCCGTCTGGCACGAACCAATTCAGCGTAATATTTCCCGATTTGACAGCGGCACTGAGCGACGTCGGCGCTGAAGGTATCGAATTGGTTGTACCAGTCATCAACTCGAGACCATTGAGGGAGGCGTTGTCGATAACTGTTTCCAGTCGGACGCTGATCTTCCCCGCAGAATCTGAAACGGCGTTAAACTCCTGGACATTCGCTTTGAACTGACCGCCCGCCGCTAGCCAGATATCAAAGTTGCTCAGCACTTTTGCGCCGTTGAGGTAAACGTTGAACACGCGCTGTCCGGCCGAGTTGAAAACGTAATAAACCTCGGCGAAATGTAGCCGGACTTTGAATGATGTATTCGTTGGGAGATTGGGAATCGTGTAGGTGAGATTGCCGTAACGTTGTGATTGATAGACGGCCATCGGCGCGGGATTCACGACGCCATTCGTGTTAATGGAGTTCGTCGGCGCAAACGTCAGCCCACCATCAAAAAAACCGTCATCACTGAAGGCCGATACGGCAGAACCGCCGCAATTAATTTTTGGAAGTGAAGGTGTCGCCGAAACTTCCGCCGAATTGGCTCCTTCTCCGAATGCTGTTACCGCGGAGACAACGTAGTACGACGGCAAACCATTTGCGGGTGCCGTCGTGTCCATGAAACTCGTGTTAGTGATTCCTTCGGCAACACCCGTCGCAAGGGTCGTGTAAGGACCGCCGCTAACACTCGAACGTTTTATATTGAACGTCATCGGATTCGTCGGGATCGACGTCCATGCGATTTGCACTTTGTTCCCGATTGCGTTTGCAGACAGACCCGTCGGAGCCGCAGGGAAGTCTGTTGGATTATTTAGATAATTCGCCAGCCAGCCGGTAATCGGAACAACGCCGGGCTGCGCACCCGCCATCACGGTTTCCAGATCAAATGAAGCCCAGCCACCCGGATCACCGTTCTGAAACAGCGTGCAGCCGACCACGTATGAATCGAGTTGCATCTGGTGATCAAACCAATTGAGCCAACGCTGATAGTTCGCGCTGGAACCACGCGCCTGCCAGCCAGACAAGTTTGGGCTGCCGCTATCATCAACACCGCCTTCCGTAAGTACGAGCGGCATCGTGACGAGATCAGGATAATTGGACGCGAAGTATGCGTAGACCTGTCGGTAACGGAGCGAATACCAATATTCGGTCGCGACATCGGTTGTGTACTGAATTGTGTAAGCGTGATAGCTCCACGAACCACCGGCAGCCTTGGCTTGTCGTAGAGCTGGAACAAAATAATCGAAATCAGTGACGTCGCCCGGATTTCCGACGGCGATACTTCCGATGCACGGCTTGTATCCAGCCGAAACCATCATCGGCGTAAGGTTGGTCCAGAATTCATTGAACCATTGGGCGGCAAGATGCGGGGCATTCGCGTCGTACGGGTATCCGAGCGTCGGGGTTTCGCCTTCATTAGGCCCCTCGAGATAATCAATCAATGCTTTGTCACTTCCCGAGAGTTGATTCAACGCGGGCAGCATGTGATTGGTCCAGAAGTCCGCGGCGCTGAGCGTGGGATTATCGTTGGTCCAGTAAGTCTTCGGCGAATAGACCCGCACGATCACCTTTCCCGTCGGTGCTTTCGTTTTGAAATCGCGAATTGCTGCTAACTGACCGGACGGAAAGTTTGGGTCAACCGCCAACACCTTTAACAATCGTGGACGGCTGGACACCACATTGGAAGAGCCGCCTGTGTAACCGTTGATCAGGTGGAGGGAAATTTTGCTGTCGCTGAGTGTCTGGGCAGGAACAGTTATCCACGCGAGTGCAACCGACAAAACAACCAAGACTCTTCCTAATAACGTGTTCATCGGAGACAGGCAGTGTATCCGAATTGCCAATGGAAACGAAAGCAAAAGTCCGCTTACGCAGCAGCGGTACGGTGTTGCTGGTCGGCTGCTCAGAAAACGTTCGGTCTTATTTGGTCGGCGCCTCGCCTTTGAGGAAACCAATCAGATCAGCCAATTCTTGTTTGCTCATCGTCTTCTCGAGTTCCTGGGGCATCAGCGACAAACGACTGGACGCCATCGATGCAATTTTTGCTCGCGGCACCTGCTCCTCAATTCCCCCCGCCTGGCGCAACGTGATGCTCGTCGGCGTATCGGTAGCGAGTAGACCAGACACGTTATTGCCGTCCTTGGTCTCAACGTTATAGAGCGTATAGGTCGGCATGATTTCGAATTCGGGAACGATGATGTGCAGCAAGAGAACATCTTCGGGTTGATTACGGATGCCAGTCAAATCCGGCCCGACCGCTTTCCCTTCACCGGCGAAGGTATGACACGGAGTGCATGTGCGCTGGAATACAGTGTGACCATTTCCAGAATGGCGGGTGAGCGAGAGTACGGACTTAAGCTCTTCGTAAACCTTCATTCGATCACCCGCGTTCATGTCTTTGAACAACGCTGTGGCGCGCGTCTTGATTGCATCATCCTTACTACGCATTAATTGCCCACGCTTGTCACCGTTCACCGTCCAAGCCGGAACGTCGCCCTTTTCAACAGCATCAAACAACACATCGGTTTGGTTCGTGCGACTGAGAATCGCAGTGACCGCTGCATCGCGAATGGACGGGGTAAATGAAGCCCAATGCTCGCGCGTCACCAGCGACTTCAACGCGGTAGCGTCACTCATTTGTCCAAGGGCGCGAACGGCTGCCGTTTGAATTTCGGTGGGCTGTTGTGGATCGAGGAGTTTTTCCAAGGTCGCACCCGCCGACTTGTAATCGGCGTATGCGAGGAAACTCACAGCAACAACGCGTTGGCTAAGCGGAAGTTTGGAGTCAGCGCCAGCATTGCCGGCCACTTTGAACAATGCATCTACGCGTTGTTTTAGTTGCTTCGCCGAATCGCCTTGCAGCAATGCGGCGAAGCTCAGTGTATTCGTCCGTGCACGAAGGCCTTCGGCAATGCCGTTGACAGAAGCGATCTGCCACGAAGCATCGGCAGGTTTCGTGGAAGCAACCAACTCGGTCAGCAGCGAGATCAGGTCTTCACGCGGCTCGCTCACGCCAACGATCTTGCACAACTCAACGAGCATCGAGGATCGGCCTTCTTTATCAGTGTTGTGGGCCAGCAGAACATGCAGAAGTTTATCCGCGCGATGTGGGACTGCCGTGAGAACTGCAGCGCGAACCCACTTGTCGGCCATATCGCGTTCGGCAATTTTCGCCAGCGCAGGAATAATCTTGTCGTCGGAAACTTCGCCAAGGGAAAGAGCGCATTGAAACCGCACACGCGCGTCAGTGTCGTCGGCGAGTTGTAGAACACGTGAGAAAAGCTTCGGAGATTTTGCCAAGCGCGATTCTGCAACTTGAATTCCGTTCTCGCGAACGTTCGCGTCTTTGTCGGCCAGCGCCGTTTGGATTTCGGAATCGTTGAGAGCGTTCAATCCTTCCAACATCCGCAAGGCGTGGACGCGTGCGACAGCTGTCTTTCCACTTTTGAGCAACGCCTTCAAGTGTGGCACCGCCGTTTTGTCCTGTCGTTCGAGCAGAAGGCGCTGCGCAGTGACACGCCACCAGGCATTCGGGTTGTTAAACTCGTTGCAGATTTCCTTCACGCTCATCTTCGCGAAATCTGGTTTGCGTCCGATCTGTTTCTTTTGCTCGGCGGTCAGGTTTGCGGCAGTGATGCGATACAAACGTCCTTTGTCCTTTCCGCTTTCGAAATCGGTAATTTTTCGCGTTGCTTCAGGAAGATAGTCCGGGTGCTCGATCGTCTTGCGATACATGTCGCAGACATAGAGTGCGCCGTCGGGACCGACGGCAAGATTCACAGGACGACACCAATTGTCCGGGGACGCAAGAAACTCCACGCCATCAGCAGCGCGACTGGCGACAAATGTTTCGTTCGAGACGGTCACGACGTCGCGGTGGACAAGATTTCCAGCAGGTTCACAGGTGAAGGAGTTATGTTCATATTCCGCCGGCAGTGCGGTCCCTCGATACATTGTCACGGCGCACGCTGAGGTAAAAAATCCGGCGTGCGAAGCAGCCGTAGTGATGTTTGCACTCTTCGCATACACACGACATGCGGCGCCATGATCAGGGATACTTTGAGCAACGTCAGCAAAGGCAAAATCCGGATTGCGTTTCAGATACTTCGTCTGCATCACCACATGCTGGATGTGTTCGCGGTTCATGCAGATGAACTTGTGCCCGAAATCATCAAAGGATTGTCCGAATTGCGCCATGCCGGCGGTCGGCTCGATCTGCTCGGTCAAAGGATTAAATCGCCCGTCGGTGCGATTGAGAAATACTTCCGGCCAATCCGGGTGTTTCGGCGATTTCAGTTTTGCTGCAGTTAAACCGGAAGTGAGATAGACAAAATTGTCGATGTTCAACGTCGGATGGCTGACACGCAGCTGGGTGGTGGACAAATCCTGGAAGCCCTTGAAAACAACTTCCTTCAGATCAGCCTTGCCATCACCATCGGTGTCCTTGAAGTAATAGAGATTAGGAGCGCACGTAACATACACGCCGCCTTTCCATGGCATGACGCCGTTTGGAAATGTGAGTTGATCCGCGAAGACGGTGCGCTTGTCGTACGTGCCATCGCCGTTGGTATCTTCGAAAAGCACGACCTGTCCTGCGGGTGGTTTGCCTTTGCCAGGCCCCACTGGGTAGCCCCGATCTTCGACGACGAACATTCGGCCCTGCTCATCCCACGCGACTGCAACAGGCGAAACTACGTCGGGTTCAGATACCACGCATTCAATCTTCAAACCGGGATCGATGCGAAAACTCTCAATCGCTTGCTGTGGACTCAGCGGCCCATCAAGGCCGAAAGCGGCGAGCGCGGGCACTAAGGAAAGGAACAAAAAGTTTTTTGGCGTCAGGACGGAACGTTGGCGCATGACGCATGTTTTACAACAACCCGCACAGGGTCAAATTGATTCAAGACAAGCTGCTACGATTAACAGAAACCGCATCTCAGGACGGGCGAAACTTACTGAACATAAAGCCCAATGCCATTCCTACGAGTAGACCAAACAGATGCGCCATGTTGGCGATGGCACCGAGCACTCCTGTGAAACACAACACGAGCCAGACGAGCATCTGAATCACAATGCTCTTGTGAAGAAACAGTCCACTGGCCGGATCGAACTTGCCACGCATCCAGACATACCCCAGCAATCCATAAACAACGCCCGACATTCCACCGAAGTTTGGCGAACCGCCTGACAACGAAGGAAACCCGGGAATCTTGATCATGTATTGAGCAAAGTTCGAAATACCGGCTGCCAGCAAAATGATGAACAGCAACCGCCACGGACCTTCATTTCCTTCAATCATGCTGCCGAGATCACGCAGCCACATCATGTTGAAAACGATGTGCAGAATCCCGAAATGAATGAACATCGGCGTGAAAAGCCGCCAGATTTCCCCGTTCCGAATTTCCAACAACCCGGGCTCCCACTGAATATACGGACCGACACGCTCCCACTTCGTAATGAACAGCGCCATGATCGATTGCGGGTTGCGGCCGAGAAGGGAAACGATCGCCACAACAATGCTGATCGCAATGAGTAATACGGTTAACTTCCCAACGCCGTACACAGTCAACCGCCGAAAAACATCACGCCGGGTTTTAAACCGTTTTTGATATTCCTTAAGATCCTGCTTTTCCTCTTCCCGCTTGTCCGCAGCTTTCGTTGCGGTGTCAAACTGCGGATCAGAAGGATTGGTGCGAAACGCCCCCAACCATTCCCCTGCGCGTTTCAGATGGTCATCATCGTGGACCCAGACCACCCAGGCGTTTCCATCGCGCTCCACTGTATTGAGAATTCCGTGGACATAGAGAAAGTCGCCGAAGCGTTTGGCTAGCTGTTCGTTTTCGAGATGACCGATGACTCGCATCGGCCGGAAAATAGCATCTTCAGCAAAAAGTGGAATAGCCGACGGAAAACAAATTGACGTTTACCGCCGGCCATCGTTTCCACTGCCGATACCATCATCGACGCGAATCATGTGGCACCGTTACCGTTGTCGTTGTCGTCACAGGATTGCCTGAACCGTCAGTGCACTCGACAGTTATGGTGTAAATACGTCCTTGTTTGTTTTTGCCGGAGCGTTCGGCCCGTAGCAACAGCGTCAAATCTCCCGTTATTATCCAATCCGGCTGGCGTTTCCCGGAACCTTTTGCGTTCTCTGGTTCATTGCTCGTGACAGAAACGATGTGACAGGCATGTTCTCCGTGTGTTCCGGCGATAGAAATGGTCACCGGCACGAGTTTGTGATTCGGCGTTCGCAAAATTCCAGGAGTAGCCGTCGCCGTAAAAGTGCCGCCCGCTTCCCCGCTCTGTGAAAAGATATAAGCAGCTCCTGCGTTTTGCCCTGCGCCGGAATCAAACGGAGCCCCGACAATGATATTGCCGTTGGAAATATCGACAACCCGGCCAAAGAAAGCGCTCTGTCGCGGATCGGACGCGGAAACCTCCTGCGCAAACACCCAGCTTGTTCCATTGAAGACGTAAATGTCCACAGCCCCGGCGAAGCCCTGGCCATTGACGGTTTTTGCCTCGACGCCCACGACAATTTTGCCGTCATCAATCGCCACGGAAGTTCCAAACTCAAGCGTATCCGCGTTCGGTTCGGGGACGAGAGTTTGCACGAAGGTCCAGGTCGTGCCCGTTCGAGCAAAAATGTAAACGGCGCCACCGTGCAGCCCACCCACATTTTGGCCCGGCGCGCCGACCACCGCCAGATCGCCCTGAATTGCCACATCAGTTCCAAACCCCGCGCCAATCGTTAAATCCAAAGGCAGCAACTGCGCCTGCTGCACCCAATTCGTTCCGCTGCGCGCAAAGATGTACGCCGTGCCTTGCGTCTTGTTACCAAATAATGGTGCCCCAGCTATGATCGTGTCGCCATCAATCGCGACAGAAGCCCCAAAGTTAACGTTTGGAGAAATGACATTGGGTTTAAGAAATGCCTGCTGCACCCAATTTGTTCCAATCTGTTGGAACACATAAATCGCGCCGGAGGCGTCTTCAACCGACGATTCGAGCGGATCTCCCACGACAATCGTCGTTCCGCTCACATCCACGGCCTGACCAAAAACACCTACATCGGTGGTATTCCCAACCAACGTTTGTTGAAAGACGTAGTTCGAGCCAGCGCGCGTGAAGACGTACACCTGTCCCGACAAAAAGGTCAATCCAACTGGCTGGCCAACCGCAAGAAGGTCGTCGTCCATCGCCACGGCACGGCCGAACAGATCAAACGGCACTACCGGGCCGGGCATCGTAATTTTCTGTGTTTCAAACCAATTCGTCCCGAGCAAATTGAAAATATAAACGGCACCATTGCCGGAATCAGGAGCCCCAACGGCGGCGGTTCCGCCCTCGATGGCGACAGATGTTCCGAAGAATAAATTGGTCCGGGCATCACCGGGTAAAAGTTTCGTCTCCGTATCCACAACGTTCGTCAACGCCCCGACGTCGAACGAAATCATCAGCAGGCAAAGCGAAAATAATACGGTCAAACGCGAACGATCAAACGATCCCATTTTAGTTTTCATAGTCTCCTTTTGTTGACATCCCGGGAGAATTTCCCGCAGAAGTGAATGGAAGAATTATTATTCAAATGGACTTTCCTCAATCGGGCGAAGTTCTATCTGGCGATCATCTGTTTCTTCTGCGCCCCTCATCGTGCCCTTACGATCAAAAAATTGGCGCGGCATCTGTTACGCGAATGCCGCACTGTGTGAAACGCAGTTCGCCCACTTTCGTTAAATGCTTGTAGGGAGAAGAGTGTGCACGGGTAGATTGAATTGTGGATTACCTCCGGGAAGGGAACGAAGGGTCGAGGGAAAAGGTCAACACAACAAGATCAGGATTTGTCGAGCAGTAGCACGCTTATCTTTGTCAGGGCGAGCATGAG
>CBHWET010000033.1:0-21801 GCA_966112985.1 uncultured bacterium
CCAACGAGAAAACAAAGGCCGCTGGACTTCGCGCTCAGTTCACTCTCGGCAACTTCCTTGTCGACGCGCCACCGGGGCCTTTCGATTGGCTTTTTGAACATACGCTCTTCTGCGCGATTGATCCTGCGCAACGCGATGAATACGTCACCGCCGCGGCGCGTTGGGTGAAACCTGGGGGAAACTTTCTCGCTGTTCACTATTTGATTCCTGATGAAGATGGGCCCCCATTCGGAACAACGCGCGACGAGATTACGAAAAGGTTCTCGCCTCATTTTGAAACGCTCGAGAACTGGGTGCCTCGTTCCTATCCGAACCGAACAGGCCTGGAATGGATGATTTGGTGGCGCCGGAAGTCTTAGACCTTCTTAAGTGCACCGCCTTTAACTTCCCAACGGTGCAACTCGCGGCCGAGTTCGCGCGGCCAATTTTCTTCCGTGCAGGTCATGAACACCTGTCCACGCGTCTGATGTGACCGATCCAACAACGGTAAAAAACCACTACGACGTTTGACGTCGAGTTCGCCCATGACATCGTCGATCAAGAGAATGGGCGCGCTCCCGTGAATACCGGTCAAGTATTCCGCCTGTGCCATTTTCAATGCGATGGCGAGCGAGCGCTTCTGTCCTTCGCTGCCGAATTGCGCAGCCGAACGATCATTCAATAAAAGTTGTATATCATCACGATGCGGGCCGACGAGTGTTGAGCGGTAAGTCCGTTCGCGTCCACGGGCTTTCGCCAACTCCACTGCAAAATCGCTTTTTACACTCGGCATGTATTCGACGCGCAATTCTTCAGCGTCATTTGAAATGCGACGATAGGCTAGACGAGCCAAAGGAGATATGCGGGGCACCAGTTCGCGCCGCAGCGTGATGATTTTCTCGCCGATGCTGACGAGCTCTTTTGAGAAGCTATCTAAGGCATCTTCATCGATCATCTTTTGTTTCAAAATCGCGTTGCGGGAGCGGAGTGCCTTCGCATAGCGCTGCAGCAGCGGGAGGTAAATGGGATGCGTCTGGGCCAACAGTAAATCGATGAATCGTCGGCGAATACGTCCTGCCCCCTTCACCAATTGAAGATCCTCCGTACAAAAAACCACTGCCCGCAAAACACCCAGGTACTCAGCAAGTTTGCGCACCGGCTGACCATCGAGGGAAAGTTTTCGTTCCGCCTGAGACCAAAACATTTTGATCTCATGTGAGACATCGCTGACAATTTCGCCGCCGACAAAATAACCTTTTTTACCGTGCGCAATCATTTGAGCGCCGCCCACGCCACGAAACGAACGGAGCGTTGCCATCAGATAAATTGCTTCGAGGATGTTCGTTTTCCCCTGCGCATTATCGCCCAACAACAATTGAAAACCCGGCGCGAAATCGACATCAAGCCGCGCGTAATTCCGAAAGTCCCGGATTTTAAGATGTGCCAAATGCACAGCGGAAGAATTCAGAAATCGGAATGACTAAGCGAGCAGTTTTCGCCCGGCATAACATCTGCTAAGTGTCGGCCGAAGCGGTGCGTCGGATTATCCACAGCGCTGGTTTTTGATCGCTATTTGGCAAAATTGTGGGCATGTGTGTATGCGTAACGCGCTGCACAAGAAAGAGACACGTATAATGTTCGGACGTGTTCTGTCATGACAAAGCAAAACGCCATTGCCACTGCCGCGAAAGCCAGGAAGGGTTCGCTGAGGCAAACGCCCGGCAATACCATCTTATTGGTGGAAGACGAAGACATCGTTCGGGCATTGGCGAAAAAGGTGTTGGAAGCGACAGGTTTTATTGTGTTCGAGGCGTCGAGTATCGAATCAGCTCGAAAAATTTGGCAGAAACGCCATCAGGAAATCGATCTGCTACTGGCAGACGTTTTATTACCCGATGGAAGTTCGAAGCAAATAGGGCAGGAATTCCAACGTGAGAAGCCCCAATTACATGTGATTTTTACGAGTGGTTACGGTGAAGACATCATCGAAGGCAATAAGACCGATGTACGGTGCGCCGGGTTTGTCCAAAAACCGTTTCACCCTCGAGAGTTGATTAAAGTTATTCAGAAAGCGTTCGAAAAAAACAAATGAGTGCCCTGAGAATTCTGATTGTAGATGACCACCTGTTGATCCGGTGCGGATTAAAACAGATTCTTGAACGCGAATTCCCCAATGTCGTGATTGGTGAAGCTCAAAACGGAGCAGAGGCTATCCAACAGGTCGCTGAAAAGGGCTGGGACGTTGTTATTATGGACATCAACATGCCCGGCCGCAGTGGTCTTCTTGTTTTGCAGGATATTAAGCATATGCAACCTAAGCTGCCGGTGCTCATCTTGAGCGCCTACAGTGAAGATGAGTTTGCGCTGCGCGTTCTAAAGGCAGGCGCTGTTGGATTTGTTCCCAAGGAAAGCACGCATCTCGAATTGGTAAAAGCTGTCCGGAAAGTTTTGACGGGCGGCAAGTACATTACGGATTCAGTGGCCGAAAAATTAGCTGGTCAATTCGATCCGAAATCCGAGGCACCAGCACACAAGGCCTTGTCGGATCGCGAATACCAAGTCCTCTGTTTGATCGGAAGCGGAAAAACACCAACCGAAATTGCCCAGTCACTTTCCTTGAGCGTAAAGACTATCAGCACCTATCGCGCGCGCATTCTTGAGAAACTCAACCTGAAGACGAATGCTCAGATGATTCACTACGTGATATCCAACGGTTTAACGAGCTGACCGTTTTTTTGGAGCCGATGCTTGTTTGCGAATCTTGACTGTCGCAATCGTGCCCCCGGACTGGACCTCAACGAATTGAACGGTGCCCCCAAGACGTTCGACGTGCTCACGAATATTGAGCAACTCCATCGAACCTTCCAAATACACCGGCTTTCCCCGGCGAACTTTGCAATCGTCGGACATCCTCAAAATCACTTCTTTTCCGGTGTCCTCAATGTGAACGGTGACCTGACGCGTTGATGGACGGGCAATAATGTGTCGGGCAATCTTCTGGAAAACGTGAAACACCCCTGCAGCCATTCCGGGCGGCAGTTTTAATTCATCCGTTTTGACGTGGAGGGCGAAACAGGCCTTGGTCTGCTGTGTAATGCGTTCGGTCTCGTGTTTCATCGCAGCAACAAGACCGAACTCATCGAGAATCTTCAGCCGCAGTTCATTGGTCATTTTCCGAACTGATTGGCTGATCGCGGTAACAAGACTTGAAAGCTCCGCCAGCTTCGCACCTTCTTTTTTCCCGGCAAAACTGTCTTCCAACAACGAAAGCTCGATCAGCAATGCGGTCAGCTTCTGACTAAGGTCGTCGTGCAATGTGCGGGCGAGACGAATTTTTTCTTCTTCGTGTCCCGCTTCAATGTGGGCGATTAATGCCCGAAGTTGTTCCTTCGAAGTCTTCAATGTATCTTACTCACACCAGTCATCGTCAAAGCGCGGATTTACGGTAACAGCGCGCAAACTTCGAACAAGAATTTTCCCCGTTTTATTCTTCGTCTCGTCTTATTTTGCAGAGCTGTCGAATGTCCCGGCGATGCCGCGCGATACGAAAAACCCACCAAACGAATCGTTCTTCTGATCGACAATTCCCTTGAGCGGCGTTGCCAACTTCGTCACTGGATGCAGGAAACTTCCAGACAGCAAACCTGTCTGCAAATTCACCTTTAACGCCAAACCGTTGCCGTAACAGGTGAAAACGTTATTCAAATTCAACATCGCAGATGGTGTTAACTCGGCTGCCAACCCGCCGCCCGCGAGAGTCACCGTATTCGCCAACGTTTTGATCACCGGTTGGCCAGTGGCAGGCGTGATGAACATAGAACCAACAGCGGAAACCTCGTTGGTAAACCCACCAGCACCGAGTGTGTTTGTTGCATAACGAATCCAGCTGAACGTCGCTTCCAAATCACTCGCCTCACGATTCGTAAAAGTTACCCAACCAAGCATAGAACCTTTGCCGCTATACAGCGAAATATAGACAGGCAACTGGCCGGATTTCGTGACAAATCCAGAACCGGAAATCGCCACGCCGTCATTAAGACTGCCTGCGAGAACTGCCCCTCCAGCCGCGCTGACGGTCATCGTTGCGACGCCAGCGTCATTGAGCCGCACTGTGTATTTGCCGAGTTGCGGCGCAATATTCGTAATCGAATACGGTGCTTTATCTGCCTTTACGTCAGCAATCCAATCGCCACTCGCTATTGTTCCAACGATCGTACTTTCAACGGCTGAAAGATTTAGTTTGAGGGCTGTCTTTCCGAGGCGCACGACGCTCAGAGAGGATTTACCGTCGGCACCGAACTGGCCGGCAAAACCGTAAGTTCCACCTTCGATCTGCACTTTGCCGGTGTAAGCACCTTTGTCATTTAATGTTGCCGTGAAATAGCCCGAACTGTGGTGGCTCACACCTGATGCTTCGTAGAACAATCCCACATACACACCCTTCAAGTCAGGAAAAGGGTTCTTCGGAGCGACGACATAGAAGTATTTAGCCGCAGACTGATTGATGCCGCCATTCGCAACGCCGCCATTGTCACGCGCTATGACAGTAACCAGATTCGATCCAGTAAGATTATCTGCAACTTTGAATCGCAAGGTTCCATTCACCGCAATGCTCGGCTTCGTGGAGAAGAATGTTGCATCGGCAACGGCGATGTCGAAAGTCACCGCCTGGTTTGTTTCATTAGCTGCACCCGTCGAAATCCGAGCAGCAAAGTTTGAAATCGTCGTGACCTGACCGAAGGCCGTTACGGTGGCGATATCACTTTGTAGCTCGAATGACGGCATATCGTTCACCGGAAGGATTGTCACAGGAACGTGGTAGATTGTAGTGGAGCTTTTGTCGGAGACCGAAAGCGTCACTGAGGTTTTCCCAAAGGCGTCCCGGACTGGAACAACGTTCAAAGCACACAAACTCTGATCGGAAACAACTTCAGCCGCTGCGATGAAG
The DNA here is from genome assembly GCA_966112985.1 of uncultured bacterium. Lineage (GTDB taxonomy): Bacteria > Verrucomicrobiota > Verrucomicrobiia > Limisphaerales > JACDHS01 > CBHWET01. Next base: position 4,928 of record CBHWET010000033.1, read on the forward strand.
GCGTGATCATAATCCTGCAGTTCCACTTTGATTTCGCTCGCAGCGTCATCAACGTCGGAAATCTTCAAAACGAACGAGCCTGTCGCGTCCTCGTTCATAGTTAACGGCGCAAAAGTTAGTATTGGCGCATCGTTCACAGGCGTGACGTGAAGGACAAAAGTTTTCGTCGTGGAATTCTGTCCACCGTTTAACGTCGTGCCATTGTCCTTCAAAGTAACAGTAACAAAGTCATCACCAAACGCATTGGTCGCCGTCTTAAACGTTAAGAGCCCATTTGTGCTAAGAGTCGGCTTTACCGAATACAGCGCTGCGTTTGTGACACTAATGAGAAAGGAAACCGTCTGCATTGCCTCACCATCACCCGCGGTAATACCTGAAGCGAAGCCGGCAATCTTCTGAACGCCTGCATCCTCCGCCACGGTCAATGATTCAGTCAGCTCAAACTCTGGCGCGTAATTCACAAGTAAGACTGTAATTGTAAACATCTGCGGCGCGCTGCGGTGTCCTTGATCGTCCGCCAAAACCACCGTGACGTTTGCTTTTCCATAGGCACCCTGCTCCACCACATAACTCAGCGTTCCATCATCGAGGATTTCCGGCTGGCTAAGGAATAACGAAGGATTGTCGTTGGTCACTTCGAAATGCAGCGCGTACTCGTCCGGTCCAATTCCTGTCGCCCAGTTCCACACCGTTTGGCCAAAATCATCACGCAGCACGGTTTGATTCGCCCCCTTAACAAACTTCGGCGTCGGATCTGTTACTTGAATCTGCACTGCTACAAGTGCGGCGGAATAGTCCACACCATCGAACCCCAAAACTTTAAAAGCGGTAAACGTTCCTACGGAATTCGTCGGCGGGAGCCACGTTAAAACGTTGGTCGGACCAAAAGCCGTCCGTGACAGGACAGGTTGCCCATCAATGGCCAGAGTTCCCGAAACAACGCTGTCGACTGCGAACGTCACGTCATTATCGTCCAGGTCGCGAAGATCTGACGCTTGCTTCATCGCACTGAAGGTTAGACGTAGCGGTTCGTTCTTATGGCCGTTGAGATGAGAGTCGCGGTCGAAAGCATCGACGAAAGTAAGTTCCGGCGGATTGTTTCCGGCAATGGAAGCGGAAATCATCGTTGCCGTTTCCGACCATTCCTGCCCATCGAACGCCTTCACTTCGAACGCGGCAGCAAAGCTATTATATATATCCTGCGGCGGTGCCCAGGTCAGCGTGTCACCGGCTGCGATTTGTGTTTCACCCACAGTGACCGGTAAATTGTTCACAATAACCGAGCCGTTTTCGATCGAGGTCACGACAAAGGAGACCGTATCCCCGTCGATATCACCGGCGCCGGTCAACTGTTTCAGCAAATTATACGAAATAGGAAAGGCCGTATTCTTGCTGACATAGATCGTGTTGCCGATGGCAACGGTCGGTGGATGATTGGCAGCGGAAGCGGGCGTAACCGCGATTGTTGCGGCCAAAAGAGCTAAACTTAAGATGGTTTTCATGTTGTTGCAGATAAGGACCGGTGCTACGGGCACCATCAGACCGTGATAACGGAAAATCTGAAATCGGCCTTGCGCCAGACGAGGTGTAAGATGCATTTCCGCCTTCCACCTCCGAAATTGTCCGACAGACCTGTCAGTCAGTGTCTTTTTTGGTGAATGTTAATAACAAAACACAAATCCCCTTTGACGGCCCAATTACTTGTGTGCTACGAATTCGTGCGCCACATTTAGGAGTGGTTGTTTGTTTTGGGGTTTAGGAGGGCCGAGCGCAAGTTCGGCTCTCCGCAAACAAAGTTTGGCGGCTTATGCGTTGTCCGAAATGCGGCAAAGTGGATGATAAGGTGATTGATTCGCGCGCTTCACGCGAAGGCGCAACGATTCGCCGCCGCCGCGAATGTCTCGGATGCGGCCACCGCTTCACCACCTACGAAGAAGTCGAGCGCGACACGCTCATGGTGATCAAACACGACGGTCGCCGCGAAGAATTTTCCCGCGAGAAACTGCTTACTGGAATTCATAAGTCCTGTCAGAAACGCCCCGTCCCACAAAAAGCCATCGACGATCTCGTCGACAAAATCGTTGAAGACCTGCGCACACGATACGAAGGCGAAGTGCCTGTCCTTGCGATCGGCGAGCGAGTCATGGACGGCCTGCGCGACCTGGACAAAATAGCTTACATTCGCTACGCGAGTGTATATCGGCGATTCGAGGAGGTTGCCGATTTCCTGCACGAAGTCAAAAAATTGGAGAAACGACGCGATGATCCAGCTCAACCCAGATTGTTTGATCTTCCGAACGGCGGACGGGGATAATATCCCTTGCTCAGCCGAACTCGTCACCATCGAGTTAATCGGCGAAGCCGCCGGTATGCTCGATCCTGAAATAATTGAAAATGCATCCGCTGCTGTGTTGCATTACTTCAAAAAGGAACTCGGGCGCAACTCGGTGACCGTGGCAGAATTCTCTGAAGCCCTTGAAAAAGTCCTTCGCAACTTCGGATTGGTTGTGAAGAAAGTCGAAGAACGGACTAATGCGGCGCGTAAATTGCCGCAAGTCGTCGATGACGATCTTCGCACCATTGCCTGCGAGTCCGGCAAGGGTTTTGAATTGTTCTTCTTCTCGAACCTTCGCGAACATCTGCGCACGAAGCTCGCGTCTGGTTCGCCGGAGATCATTCGCTTCAACGGCTTGCGCAGTTGCGTGAAGCAGCTCATCGGCGCACAACGGTGGAGCCAACGCTGCCAGGTGCTCAACGATCAGATCGTTGAATATCTGCGCACGTGCCTCAGCGCGGAAGAAAAGCATTCCTGCGCCTTGCTCGTGCGCTAACAGGGCTCGCACCCGATCAGCCGAACGCCTATTGCGTCTTAAACGCCGTTTCCGGTATCTAATTCCGTCCCCAGAACTTCTTTTATGACTTTATTTGAGAAAATCATCGCGCGTCAGATCCCGGCAAATATCGTTTACGAAGACGACCTGGTGCTGGCGTTTCGCGACATTAAGCCAGCAGCCCCGACGCATATTCTCGTTGTCCCGAAGAAGGTCATCCCACGTATCGCCGAAGCCTCGCCCGAAGATCACAAGGTCCTTGGCCATATGCTGCTCAAAGCCGCCGAAATCGCGAAGAAGGAAAATCTCTCGAACGGTTTCCGGCTCGTCATTAACAATGGTCCCGACGCTGGCGAGTCCGTTCCGCACCTGCACTTACATATAATAGGCGGCCGCCAGATGAGCTGGCCACCCGGTTGATCGAACCGTGTAGCCGCCGAGGTAACGAGGCGGACAATTCGACAAAACTTTAGCTCCCCTGCCCTGTCTTATCTTCCGATGAAAATAGCACGCAGGATCATACTCGTTACTTTCCTGCTGTTCGTCCTGGTCTGCATTGCCGTCCCGAGTAACTTCTTCCAGGACACCTTCGGAATGCGACGCAAAGCGTACGTCCTCGCGAGCGATTCGAGAGCAAGGCAGATGTGCATGGCTGTGCTCCTCTATCACGAAGATTATCAGTCTATTCCTTCAGGCTCCAATCCCGACATTGTGCGCGCAGTTAACGGAGCTAATGCGAAACAAACGGTATATTTGCGTGCGACAGAATTGGAAACCAACCGAGCCGGCGAGTATGTCGATGCCTGGCGCAAGCCTTATCGAATCGAAATCTCCACGAACGAAGTAGTCGTCACATCTGCAGGCAGAAATAAACGATTCGGCGACGAAGACGATATTATTGCTCGCGAATCCCTGGTGGCGCCTCTCAAAAGCAAGTAACGGCGCCGCTCGAACCCGCACCCGATTGCGCTACTTCTTCCTCTCCTTCATCAACACTTTCACGGTGAACATCCCCACCGGAGCGCCGTTACGAATGTAACCCCAGTCATTCAATTCCTTTAACGGTACTTCAACACGGTCCCCCAGCTTCATATTCCCCAGATCAACGGGATCATTCGCCAGCGTGCCGTGAATGTACTCGGGTTCAAGCCCAACCACGTCGATCCAAATGAACTCCGTATTGCCGTCGACCGTGATCGGAGCCTTGACGGCAAAATTTCGACCGTCGCGTTTCTTAAATGCTTCAACAAACTCTGGCCACCGCGCGCGCGCCTCGGCAGACGCTGCTTTCATTTCCGCGTCGTCGTCCTCGACGCGACATACCGGCGCATTGATCGGCCTCGCAAACTCTTCGAGCGCATTAGGCCCTCGAAGCTTTTCCACCAATTCATCATCCCAAACATTGATCCTCATTCCTTCCGGCTGAAGGATTGCCGTGCAATCAGGCCCGCCAAGTTCGGCAATCAGCTTTGCAATGTATGGGTAAGCCGCGTCGCGATCCACGTCATCTCCTGCCGGCCCCATCAAATCAACGGACAACCATGCGTTGTGATCCTCCACTGCCTTGCGCAAGCGCAGCTCTTCAATCTCTTTGACCACAGCCTCTTTGTCGTTCCAATACGGAACCGAAAAATTGTTCACAATAAACATACCGTGGGGTGATTGAATCATGAACAAAGGCGTTTCACCGGTGACCCATTGTCCCTTGCCCTCGGCATCCTCTGTCGCGTAGTCGCCACCCCATGCCGACGAAACAATTTGCGCCAGCACAGCCTCCTCAAGATAGCGCGGCTGTCGCAACAGCAGCACCATCGAAATCATTGGCTTGCTGTCATCCGTCTCCTCGGCCTCTTCGGCAATTCTCCGAGGATCAAAATCCCTCCAGATCCACCACGCCGTCGCGACTGGTCCCAGAAAAAAGAACAGGCGTTTCAATCCAATGCCTTTCGTCACCAGAACGAAAAGGCCGAGACAACCCAACACCAGCAGAACGGCGATTGCCGCCAGGCGTGCCCATTGTTGATTGAACCAAAGCCCAACACCGCAAATCGTAAAGCTGACTCCGATACTGAGCAGCGCGGGGTCGACACCTGTTTTCGCGGTGAAGACTTTGAACAATCCATAAAGTCCCGAGAAAAAAATAGTCGCAGCCATCCACGTTCTGTCCCCGCCCGGAGTTCGCAATTTGAAGGCCATGCCCAACGTTTAAGTTTTTAGCACGTAATTGGAAAGCCAGAACTGAAACGGTTCAGAAAAGCGTCGCCTCTCTGATGTGCCGTCGGCACAACGTGATGATAGCCCCGGCTTTAGCGAAGCGGAAGCCGGGGTTGAATTGTTGTCGATCTTCCCACCACTCTGCCGTCACGCGCGAGCGCAGCGAGATTCAAATAGTGCCCCCCTTACTGTCTGTAAAAATCATAAACACGCACCGCAAGCACTAATACGATCACGCCTAGAAAAATACAGTTGAGCACCAAAGCGGTACGAAAATCCTCTGGTTCGATGCTTTTGGTAATCGGTCGTAACTTCAAAAAAAATTCGTCCCCTTCGCTTCGCGGTCCACACCTTCCATATCTCGAAAAGGAGTAATGGGATCAGAATGCCGGTCCCCTCGTCTGGATCATGCGCGAGGTTCGCCGTCACGCCGACCGCATCCACCTGCGCTTTCAGAAACCCGTCATACGCCGCAAACTGCGGGAAGTCGCCCGCGAAAGACCCGAAGTAATCCTTCTCCAGCAGAATCACCCCTTCCGGACTGATGATCCGTTTCGGCAACCCATTGACGTTCGTGCTCGCCGTCCCCGTCCAATACTCATATCGCGTCGTTTCGTATTGCGCATCGGCTCGATTGGTCAACCGCGCCTACAAAAAAACTATTTAGGAGAATCGTCGGCAGGGTTCTCACGACTTTCACGCCGACGGATGATATTCGCCCGTAATCGTTCTTCAAGGTTGTGCTTGACAAACCTTTGATTGGCCTTCCAGTGCGTCACCATCGCAACGAAGAATGCACCCGCTATCAATATAATGAAAATGATCGGAGCATTCCGAGTATACAAAAAATAGCAAAATCCAAATCCCAATATAGAAACTAATAAGGTCGCTTTAGCCACCATTTTATTTGCGAGCTTGTTCATAAAGGGTTCAGTCCTTAGTATTTACACTCAATTTACAGTAAACTTTTCAGATTGATCGAGATGTATCGGATTTCGGGCAAGTTGTGAACGCCGCAGCGGTCCAAGAATTCGCATCTTCAAGTATAAATACTAGGGACTGACCCTTTTTTTGAAGTTCTCCGGAACCACTCCAACCCATTCATTGCGCGCCGACCACGAAATCTACCACCTTTTCATCTTCATCCAGAAAAACCCATGTAACCATGTCCGGCGTTGAATAAAGCATAGCAATCGGCCACTTCGCCGCCCGTTCGCGGACCGCAACGAGTCGATTCCTTGGTTCACGGGCTAAATATTGTGTCAGGTTCTGCCAGTTGGTTTGGCCTTTAGAATACAGAATAAAGTCGCCACCAAGCAAATTGATCAGCTCAGCCTTGGACGCGCGCTGCTGTACAAGCGGCTTCAACTTTTCCTCTTGTTTCTTAAACTCATTGAGATTACAGCTGACGAAGATACTTAAAATCAGAGCAATGAGCAATCTGCGGGGGACGCAAGCCGCATAAAAGACAATTCGTTGCGTTTTCATAACCTACGGTGCTCGTACTTTCTTACAATGGATAGGCTATTCCAGTGTTTGGGTCATAATTACCCCAATCGCCGCCGGGCGGTAGGTCTGGGGGCGGTGGATATAGGCTGCCGTTATTGAATGCATCGTCACACAACTCTTCACAAGTTTTGTCTTTCTTTTTTCCACACTTTCTTCCGAGCGCATTTGCTGCCATGTCACCAGGGTCAAACCCATCCCCCCCCCCACCCCCCCATTTTTTAAACTGATCCTGCACTTCCTTACCAAAACCTCCAAGCCATGAAGTTGCGTCGCCCCCGGGACATTCACGGGAGATCCGACAATGAGCGATGCAGTGCGCTTTTCTGGCAGACGGATCGTTTGGGGGACGGTTTACACCATACTTTTTCCACACTTCATTCTTAATCCGGTTACCACAATCGAGGGGACCTTCCGAAGTCGGCTGAGGTGGTGGAAAGAAGGGGGGGCCCCAAGATACCCTGCCGTCTCCGTCGATACGATTGGCAAAGCTATTACGAACAAACGCGTACATATTCGGTCCGTCAGGCCCACGCTCGCCCAACGGGTCCCTGTTTAGCCAACGTTGCAGTTGCGGACTGTAGAATCGGTAGCCATAATAGTAAACACCACTCTTTGAATGAAACTCCTTTGTAGAAAACTGGTATTTATTTAAATCGGCCAGCCGTCCAGATTTAGCCTGAACATTGCCGGCCGGATCGTAAATGTAACGGGCGTCTATACCTTGTTCATCATTCACTAAAGTCGTCACATTTCCGTTGCCATCGGTATGGTAAAACGCCGATTTGGCGCAATTACAGTCGGTCCTCGCCAGCAGACCTCCGATCCCGCCTGCGCCATCAAAACTTCCGCTTAAATCACTACCGCGCGTGTAGCTGACGAGGCAAATATTATTTTCGTCTCTTTCTTGCAGAACGAGCATCCCGTCGTAAATATATCGTAATTCGTTGGTTTTCATCCAACCGTTGTTCCAGCCGTACTCCTTCACAACGCGACATCGCATTTTCCCATCATAGACAAAATCTGTTCTCCAAGCGTTCGTCGCCCAAACACTCGTCAACCGATTCTCATCATCATACGTATACGACCGCTGCGAATCATTGGTCAAATTACCATTATCGTCGTATTGCAACATCAGATTTGTAGAAATATTGACAGTCACAACGTTGGTGGCCTTTCTTCCGTAACTATCGGCTGCGACCGCCGTGAAGGTATTGCTGCCATTCGCGACGACTATTCCGTCTCGCGCAAAAGTTGAATCCGTATAAAGTGTGGCCATTACCGTATTGACCGCGACGTTTGTTGCACTGGAGGTCGTCGTTCCCGCAACAGTGAGCGTACCCGTTCCGACGATTGAGGTCAATTCATTCAATGCGTTGACGTCAAAGCTCTGCACTAGCGCATTATTCGTACGTTTTTTCAGGTTACCGGCCGCGTCATAATTGTACCCGAATTTCTCATGCAACCGCGCCGTATTGTTTGACTCAAAAGCCGTGGACGTTTTCAACTGGCCAATGCTGTCATACGTGTAACTGACATAACTTAACCCACTCCGAACAACGTTAGTCCGCTGATTGCCGGTGTTATAACCGTACGAAAAGGAGCTCAGAACTGTGCCCGAGCTGTTTGCTAGAGCGTTCGTCAGGAGTCGGGTAACTTCATCGTAGCTATTTGTGATGTACGCACCGTTGGGCAGCGCCAATTTAGAGATGAGCGTTTGCCGCTGAGGCACGTAAGCATAACGGAAGCTGCCTGCACCTGATGTGATATTCGTTAACCGGCGTATTGAGTCGTAAGCATAAGTGAGCGTCCACGAGGCGGCCGAAGGCTGTAGCAAAGTGATACCGCGGCGAAGGCGGTCTGTATAACTAAATGTGACAAGATCATTCGCCCATGGACCATCTTCCGAGTCGAGAAGCCCGGCTGGCGTATAGGTGAAAACGGTTGTCCCTAAAGAGTCGCTCATCGAGATCATCCTGTTATGGCTGTCGTACTCGAAAGCGTTCGTGGCGGTCGGATACCGAACGGACGTTAAATTGCCCACATTATCATAGTCATAACGGGTATTCACGTTTCTTTCAGGTGTCCAACGGTTCGTCAACCGATCGTTCGCGTCGAACGAGTAAATGAACATCACATTTGTGTTATGGTCCAGCTTCTCATACACACGACCGTTCATATCATACATCCACGTCGTCTTGTGGAACTCACCATCAATGAAGTCCGTTAAGTTCCCAGATTGATCATAGCGTAGTTCATTCGTACTTCCGTTAGCGTCAATCCGAACTCCGTCAGCAAGTTTTTCGATTTCGTTGCGACAACACTCTGGAAATGTGACAATAAGCTGATGTTCGTCGTTCTGCCTCCAGTGACGAATGCAATTATCCAGAACCTCGACGTAAGTAAGACGATCAAAACCTGATAGAGCCGGTAAATCGTCATGTATCAAAACGATTGTACGTTGCTTCAGCCAATGAAAATCTCTCAAGCATTCCTCAAGTGCGTTCCAGTTGAACCCAAAATACTCCGGCAGATTCAATTTGTTATTCAACATTTGAAGGAGCTGATCGGCATCGACGATTCCGCGCGGCACCGTCACAACAAGACTATCGTCCGGTATACTTATCGTGCGAGAATTCGCGTATTTGAAAACATCGAATGTAGCCATGTTATTTAGGAAGCTCTATAGGAATAAAGGATTGATAATGATCCGCCGTGTAATACAACTCGCCGCCATCGCCTTTTACAATTCGCTGGCCGCCCGGCACTGTCGAACAATGCTTCACTCGTCGCCGTCGTGCCGCTGCCGGGAATCGATTGCGTCACACTGCTGGCGATGTCGCCGGTTCCCTCGTCCGGATTCATGCGCGTGTCTAATACTTTCTGAACGTTGTCGCAAGTGTTCACAAAACCATCAAACACTGCCCCTCAACTAAGCGCCAGGGCTGTCCCCTTTACGACAAATCAATGACATGCGGCCACTTTCGATTGCCCATCAAAGTCACTTGAGAGGCAATCGAGACAGAACAGAATGGCTGAAACATAAAACTTGTGCCTCACTGCGGCTTTTGTTGTTAACTGAAAGTACAGCTTCATCTCGCGTCAAAAAAATATGGAAAAATTCAACGTCTGACGCGGCGAGGTCATAAGAAATCCCCACTGAATACTCGGGACGAACTTTCATCAAGAAAACTTGTAACTCGCCGATCACTTGTTCAGTCAAAATCTTCCAGCTCAAAGCTCCAACTCCGATTCTTCTTATCCCAAAACAATCATCGTGAACGAGAAAGTCACCATGATCTTGTCCGAGTTCACCTTGTCGACCAAAGCGCGACATAAACGTAACGACTGCTCGTCGCACGTTAGTCCATTCGCGAGTAAAATTCGGACTGTCCGCCTGTTTCTTAGAAACTGTAGGGTGCGATGCCGCTCGAGAGCAGAATTCCGCATAGCCAAGGATTTGAATATGCATGATTACTCAGGAACCGATTGTGTCACACTGCTGGCGATGTAAGCCGCCGAACGCAGGTAACCGCGGTAGGACGGTATATTACCTCCGCTTTTTAGCACATATTTGCCGTTTACAATGCAAATGGCTTAGGTTGAAGGCAGACCTAAATTCTCAGGCAACGTTTTCAAAAAGACGACCCGTTCATTAATGCCATCGGATGACTGTTCCTCTTGAGCCAATTTGTCAATAAAGCGACAAAAATCACGTTGTTCCTCGATACTCAGCTGCTTAAGCAGAAATGATAATTGCTCCAATTGCACAACCGCCGCATCTGGGTTTACAATATCATCATTAGCCATTCCCAAAAAAATGGCGCACTCCACAATGGCTTTCATTAGGACCGAATTCATTTCGACACCACCCTCACTTCGATGTTCTTAATACCTAATTCGTTGAACATTTTTTGCGCTCTGGCGACTTCAGCAGCATTGGGCACTTCCCATACACCCGTCAAGCCGTTCTGTTCAAGCGCTTGAGATTGGCGAAGTGCCTGTTGCTTCGATTTCGGAAACGTGGTGACGGAAATCTTCCTGTCTATCAGCTGGATTGCCTCTTGGCCGTCCATACGTAATGCGCCTTCAGAACCATTTGGCTTTTTATAGGTAATCTCCGGGGCTTGGGGCTTTTTTGTTGCAACGCTAGTTCGCGCCCCGGCTGCACCGGATTGGTAGGCACGCGCCTCGGCCGACATTGAGGCGGCTTCATCAACCCAGCGAACATTAGGATTTTTCACCCCGAGCTTTTCTGCGGCCTCCGCCGCAACTTTTTCAACAGTCTCCTTGGCGATAGTTTGTTCACCTGCGTTAAGTAAGATCTTTTTAGCGGGTTTAGAAATCGCCCCCCCGCCAGGCACAAGCTCAACAACACCTAAAATAACGACACTCGTGCCAGCAATTGCCGCCGAAACGCGAATATGCGTCGAACACGTGGGGTTTGCCGCGGTAGCAAATTGAGCATTGGCTTGCTTATAATTTTCTTTTGGATGTGGTATGATTAAGTCGACCAATGCACGGGGTTCCACAAAGAGGTCAGCTTGGTCAGTCCTTTTGTTCGCGCCATCAGCGAGGTCATCCGCCTCAAAGTCGTTTGCGAGAAAGTCGCCGAGAATGCTGTAACCTAACAGATCGATGTGATTGGCAGGATTGTTCCCCACAAACCCATACAAATTGAATCCTCCGCGCTCCGCCAATGGATCCGCACTTAGCCACCTGCCTGTTGAAGCATTGTAGTAACGATATCCGTAATAACTGAGATCGGTTTCATCATCCGTGTATTTGGTAGAAAACCGAAACGAATTCACCTTTGCCATGACGCCGCTCGCACGAATTGCTTCACCGAATGGCCCGTACTCATAAAGCGCGAGCATAGTTCCATCCGCGGCACTCACCAATCCAGCCACGTTTCCGTTGCCATCAAACGCCACAAAGGCATTCGTCGTTTGCGCGCCGATATGCGTCACTTTCAGTAATCCACCCACCCCGCCCGCTCCTTGTTCACTGCCGCTCAAATCCAATCCCCACATGAACGATTGCTGCAAGGTTGATCCGCTGAGCAACGCCACCTGGTTCCAACCATCGTACAAAAACTTGAGCGCCGTCGCAGGTGCCCCGCTGCCGGTCAAGTTGAACCAAAGTTGTTTTCCAATCCGCCGCCCTTGATAATCGTACTCAAACGTGAGGTATTGCGCCGTACCGACCCCAGAATTCACCACTGCTACCACGAGTTGGTTTTCTGCGTCCCACGTGTAATTCCATCGGCCGTCACTTAATAAGTTGCCATCCAGATCGTAAGTAAACGCTTCACTCGTCTTCGCCAAATACACATTCCCTATCACTGTATTCGTTGTTGTTCCCTCGACTGCCTTATTTGTCACACTCTGCCACTGCGCTGCCGAGGCGTTGTTAATCGTCAGTTCGTTGCGATAATATTCTCCTTTTCGATACGTACCCTGCCCGTTGACCGTCACGGTCGCCGTCGCGTTCGCAATGCCAACGATGTCTACTGCGCCAGGAATCGTTCGGTTCGTCAGTTGATTCAAACTGTTGGCGCTGTAAGTCGCCGAACGCAGGTAACCTCCGTTCTCATCGCCGCCCGCTTTCGTTGAAGTCCGGTTTCCTATGTCATCGTGACCATACTCGAATTGCTGTCCAGGCACCGGCGACCAGTCCGACCAATACAGTTTGCCGCTCTTGACCTGCCCAAGCGAGTCATACTGGTAAACCCAGAAACTCCCGTCCGCCAGCGTGCAGCGGATTCGCTGGTTGGCATCATTATGCTGGAACGCAAAAGTCAGGGATGGCGTCAAACCAGCCGCTACCGAGGAAATTGATTCCAACCGGTTGATATAATCAGATGCTTTCGTCGTCGTCAGCCGCACAACTGAGTTCGACTTAAACGTAATCTGGCTGACCAGCGGCGAATTCGGCACGAAGGAATAAGTCGCGTTGTTTGTTCCGTCAGAAACCGTTTGCATCCGCGACGCTGCGTCATAGGTATAAATCGTCTGCGCCAATCGGGTCGCACCGTTCCATGCATTGTTCGTCGTGCGCCGCAACAGCGTGTCGAATATATTTGTCACCGCCAGACCAGCCAACGTTCCGCCGCTATAGGATTCCGACAACATTTCATCCACGTCATTGTAACTAAACGTCGTCGTGATGCTGTTGCGCACAGCAGTCGCCCGCCGTCCGCGCCGGTCATACGTATAAGTTGTCGAAGGCGTATTTTGCGGGTCTTGCGAATAGACCACTGAAACGAGGTCGCCGTACTTATTCGCTCCTTCAAATCCATAGGTGTAAGTCGCGAAGATGCGCTTACTTAGAGTGCCGATGCGTGCCCAAGTGCGTTTCTTCAGCCGTCCGCCTGCCGTATAAGTGTAATCTGGCCCCGTCGCGCCGCTTGCGTACGTTTTATTCGTTAACCAGCCGCGTTGCCCATCATAACTCCACGTCGTCTCCCGCGCCCCGCTGCTTGTCCCGAAGTTGCTCCAGTTGGTCATCGTCTTCACCCGTCCTGCATAATCGTAGCTGTATTGAACGGGATATGTTCGCGCGCCCCAGGTTTTCTTTAGTTCTCCAGTCGGATGAAATTCAAAATAGGTGCTCGCGCCATCTGCAGCGACGGAGTTTGTGACCTGTAACCGGTTATTGTAGAACGTCAGCATGGTTTGGGCATTCTGCCCGAACCCCGGCGACGGTGTCGTAACACTTGTTACAAGATCAGCGTTGTTGAAAGCGTAAGTGGTAGTTCCATTTCGTGCATCAGTTACCTTCGATTGCCGGCCATGCGCATCATAACTGAAACTCGTGCGGCCAATTTGGCCGTTCGTGCTGTCAAATCTCGTAACGTTCACAAGCCGACCAAACTGAAACTGGCTGACGGTGTAAGAGTTATCCGGCGCAGTGTTTGTTTCGTTGCGTAACCCATTGCCGAGATAAAAAGTGCGACCGCTACTCGTCACCGGCGTAGAAGCGTCCCGATAAACCGTTTTCCAACTCCGCAATCCATCAACGGAACTTTCAATCGTCGAAACCAGGTTGGAAGTATTTGAACTGGCTGTGCCCCAAACATACGTTCGTGTGCGGCGAATATTTATGCCTAAAGGAGCGTTAAAATAAACATCGTTAGTCGTGCGTGTGATTCGATCAGTTCCAGCAAAATCAATCACGTCATCCGCGTCCAGGTCTAACGCCGTGTAATCGAGTTCATTGCGGATGTTGTTCGTGAACAGCGTCGACACTCCATCAGGATCACGCTGTTTCTGAAGCTGCCCTTTCGTGTTGAAATACGATTGGCTGAACGCATTATCCGCATACAAAATCTTATATGCCCGTCCGGCACCATCGGTGTAGGTTTTCGTCCACTCGGACGTGTCGCTGCCTGCGTCATTCAGTTTGATTTCCTTGGAATAAAACCTTTGAACAGTACTCTCGGCCTCCACTCCATAGTCATAGCGGATGCCGCGAACTGCCGTGCCCGCAGTTTTCAGCAGCGAACCATCCAGCGCGTAGGTTTCCTCGCGCGTAGTGAGATCAGGATAAGTTGTCCTTCGGATACGCTGGCCACTTCCATCCACATAATTTGTGTAACTCGTCAGGTTGTTTAGCGCGTCCCGCGAACTCGTTTGTTCACCCGAATCGTTAAAAGTCGCCTCACTGAGCGTGATTAAATTCCCATTCGTCCCGTACCGCTTCGTCGCAAGGATATTGCCAACCGCGTCAAGAACGTTGGAAATCGTAATGCCACACCGTGTCGACGTGAGCTGGCGCTTCAAAGCATCATGCGTATAAGTCGTTATCGTCCCATCCCGCTCAACGGTTGAATCCAGCGTGCAACAGCCATACGAGTTCGTGGTTGAGGTTCCGTCTAAATACGCCGTTCGCACCAATCGCTTGTAAGTATCGTAATCATAAGTTTCCTGTGAAATCGTGATGTTCGACGGCACATCAATCCGCGTCTGGGAAAGCAACTTTCCTGTTGCATCGATGACCGAAATCGTCTTTGTCCCGGAATCGATATTTGTGCCACTGGAGTCAGGATGCCCGGTCAAGACCGTATTGGTTGTAAGTGTCCCGGGGGTCCCATACCAAAAGACGTCAACGGTCCCGTCAGGACGCGATATGCTTTTCGCTTCGCCAATATGAAATCCGTTGGTGAATTGTTTGGTGATCGTGACCAGATTCGCCGAATTGTTCCAGGCCAAGCCCGGATTGACACAAAGGATTTCGCGGCGTTCGGAGGGCAACGCGACGAAGTATGTCCGGCGAATCTCTGTACCAAGCACAGACTCAATCGTTCGCCGTGGGGTGGAAGGCGCAAGCTTGATGTTGTCGCCAGCGCCAGGAATCGAATTGGAGGAGTAATCGTATTCAATCAGCCGACAAAGATTCTTGTTCGTCGTTACCGTCTGGTTCAGAAAACCCGAGAACACATTCGTCGCCAGTCGATTAGTGTTATACAGGTAATCGTCTTATTATTCAAGGAGCAACCTAGCGTAAGTGAGGATGACGCGAATGTCATCGGAACTTGCGGACATGAAGTTCGCGCTAAGCCGTGAAAATAGAACTGTTTTCTGTTTTTTCGTTAGCACTGAGAAGCGATGCAACCGGCGGAAGCTGAAAGACAGGAAACATGGTCCCAAATGGTGGAGTTATGAACCGCCTTTGGATACCGGACCTGAAACTGCGGTCGAAGCCACAAAATGAAAGGAAAAATAAATAAAATGAAAAATGAAATACCAGATCAAATACCCGTGCTGCTCACCCTGGCTGGTGACGCCGCAGATGGCGCGGGACTACACGAAGCAGGCATTCCCTTGCTTCAAAACACACAAGCGAACATTAGCGCAGATATCACTCCGTTGGTTGACGCGATCATGGCTTATGGCACAGGCAAAAACCTGTTAGCTACGCGCCGTGCGACCGTCGAAACGGTGTTGGAAGACAGCCGTTTGTTTCTCACGCTCAGCCGTGACAACTTCAAGCCGACCCTCGGCTATGAATACAATCAAAACTGGGATCTTACTGGTCTGATTGGTTCTTTGAAAGTTCCACGCACTGATGCCGAAACATTGCCAGTGCTCAGTTCCTTCAAAGAGTTCCTCGCCGCGAATCCGACCATGGAAGTAGCTGCGAAGAACATCACTGCAACCCGTGCGGACCAACTGTTCACTCAGTTGAAGGCGGCGCGCAGCGCGGTCAACGCTCAGGAATCAGTGGTGGCAGCGTTGTTAACTGATCGCGATCTAAAAGCGAAGAAGTTGCGTAAGCGAATCCGTGGTTTGATTGAAGAGCTTAATCAAACAATAGACGAGCTCGACGACCGCTGGCTGGCATTCGGTTTGAACAAACCGGGTGCGCAACAAACGCCCGACCTTGTAACAGACGTTGTGGCGATGTTGATCGGCCCGACTGCGGTAGCGCTGAAATGGGATACCACGGCGCGCGCTGAATACTATCACGTGTTCAAACGCGTCCAGGGTGTCGACGAAGACTATGTCCTTGTTGGCTCGCCAGCAGACCTCGATTTCACAATCGAGAATCTGCCGAGCGGCAAACAAATCGACATTGTCGTCTCAGCGGTCAACAACGGCGGTGAAGGTCAACGCTCTGAAGCGGTGACCATTCTCACCAACTAAGGAGAGATAAACGGGGGGCGGAGCGAAAGTTCCGCCCCCTTTCTTTAAACTATTATGAAGAAGTTTATTCCTCTTTCGGTTGCCGTTCTGGCAGTGATTGCCATTTCGTGTTCGACCATGAGCAAATCGGTGTCGCCAAAACTCTCGGCGGCAGAAACCAGTTACAACGTTGCGTGCCGCAACATCGATGCGCAGACAGCTGTGCAGAAGAGTTCGATCGTTGCGGTGCCGGGCGTGTTCAGCCTGACAGATGTAGAGATTCTGAAGGCGCGTCTCGATAGTTTGAGCGATTTGAAAAAGCAGAAAGCTCAGATTGATGCGCGGTTTCAGTTGGTGTCGGAACAGAACGCAGGCAAAGCAAACCGAATCGGTTATTACCGGACGGCGCTTGGCTGGAGCGGTGTCTTCACGGGCATTGCGGCAGCGGCGTTGACGGTGGCGAGTCCGGCGAATGCGGTGTGGATTGCGGTGTTGTCCGGTTACTCCGGCGGTATCGCAGGCATAAACACAGTTCTCGATAATAACGGATTGTCGCGAACGCAGGTCGCACAACTCGCCGCATCGGCGGTGAAGGAGTTCAATGAAGTGAGCACAAGCATCAACTTTGGCGAACTTACGGTTTGTGCGGTATCGACAGGCAACGGTTGCAGCAATGCGGATTGGGAAAAGAAGTTCG
>CBHWET010000034.1:0-21459 GCA_966112985.1 uncultured bacterium
GCGTTTATGTCAGCCAGGGTTTGCTGACGACAATGACCGTGCAGAACAGGTTCACCGTGGGCGATCTCGCCACGAATCTTTCTGAAACGGTTGGAGTGATCGTGACTGTGCTTGGGCCTTCATGGGCGCAGGCGGATACGGTGCAGCTCTTCTTGAACGGCGTGAAAATCAAGGAGGAAAAAATCCATTCTACCAAGAAGGTACAGAAGGCGAAAATCAGCTGGTCTTTCCCCCGTCCGAAACAGGATGCTCATCTGATCGCTCTTGCCACTGGTCCTGGCATTACGGCGCCGTTTTGGGCATTGTCACGCCCGTACCAGCCGTCTTCAAAAATATTAAATCCACGTCTGATCGGGGCAACAAATCCCGTTTGGCTGGACGTAGATGGAGACCGCAAATTTACGCCGCCGGGGCCGGTTCGCTAGTCATCGCCCCGGCGTCCCACTATTTTCTCTTTGAGGCTTTACACCGGGATGCAAACTAGGGAAATTCCTTACTTCCATTTAAGGATTTACGACAGTGTCGGTCTGATTTTATGACGTTTTTTTCCCCCCGGCGGACGGCGGCGTTTTTTAACCTGCTGATTGCAATCGTTTTAATCGGTTTTTCCTCCCGGGCTAAGGCCACGGTGCAAGTGATTTACGTCAATAAGAACTCTCCCGCGGCAACCCAATACGGGACCAATTGGGCGACAGCTTATAAGGAATTAAGCAGTGCCTTGGTCGATTCGCGCGTCTATTCAGCCACGACAGAAAATCCGGTGCAGATTTGGGTGGCGAAGGGAACTTACAAACCAACAACCACGGCGGCCGATTCCAGAAAAGCGACGTTCGCCGTGCCGAGTAACGTTGCAATTATGGGAAGTTTCGCCGGTACCGAAATAACCGGAAACGAACCACGCTACGCAAATAATCTTACAATCCTAAGCGGTGACATTGGCGCTGCCATGACGAACAAGATTTCTGAGAACTTTTATCCGCCAAAGATTTACAACACGAACTTCGCTTTCGAGCCGGGCTTTTTGGACAATGCGTACAACGTCGTAACGGTGACCAGTGCATCGAATGTCTTTCTGCAAAACCTGGTGATCGTAAACGGTAATGCCGATGCAGCCTCGATCATTGGTGTTACGAACGCGGTGCAGGACATGATGACACCAGACCCGGGCGATAATCCCGGACGCGCGAAGCGTCCGTTGGATTCATACGTCGCTGGCGGCGGACTATTTGGTCACGATTGCACGATCACGATGGTGCAGGTGGAGTTTATCAACAACTTTGCTGTAATTGGCGGTGGTGTTGCATTGGGGGAAAATCATTTTGTCTACGGCGATCAATGCGCGTTTCTTGGTAACTACGCTCCCTCCGGCGGTGGCGCGATGTTCGAGTTGGCCCCTGATTCGTTAATGCAAAAGTGTGATTACTACTTCAACCGGTCTGATACCGAGGCAGGCGCCATCAAATACTTATCGTTTCACCGAATCAAAGACGCGGAAATGACGGACCGCCAAAAGGCGATGTCCCGAATGGTTGGTACGTTCCAGTCCAAAGCTGCCGCAGTCGGCCTGGGTGACGCAGATCAGATCGCCCGGACGCGACTTGGCGGGATGATTGCGCAGCTTGCGGTGTCGACCTTGAAAAAAACAATCATGGGCAGTGGTGAAATCGACGTCCAGTCGAAGGGTAGCAAAGCCGGGATGGCATTGATGGCTTACACGCTTGGCATCGACATCTTGCTTGCGACGTTGCCCGATGGCACGGCCCGCGAAGTTGTGGAAGTGCTTCATAAATACACGACCATCGACGGGTACCTCGGAATGCTCCAGGAGCAGATCGCAAGATTTGCTGAATACATTAACGATGAATTCACAAACGAGGACGAGAAAGCCCGTCAGGCCGCGCTGGCGACAAAGCGTGTATTCAAAGACGGTTATCCGCTGACGACGGACGGGACGCTGTTGCACTGCAAATTCGTCCAGAACGATGCCGAGGTCGGCGGAGCGGTGATGGTTAATCACGCCAATGTTAATTTCGAAAGTTGTCTCTTCCAGGAAAACACCGCCGGCTATATGGCCGGCGCCGCTTTTACGACGACGCTGAACGTTCCAAAATTTGTTAACTGCGTGTTTTACAAGAACCATTCAGACCTCGGGTTCAGCGCAGTCGCTAACGCGATGCAATCCCGCGCGCAGATTATTAACTGCACGTTCCTGCAAAACTCGTCGCTGTCCAAAGAGGTCGGGCAGGCGATTGGCAATACGATGGGGTCCGATGTCCGTATTGTGAACACAATCATGTGGTCAAACAGCACGCCAGCTCTCGTCGACGGCGGGGCGGATGTTTTTTCTGCCACTGCAACGCATGTCGGGCCTTCGATGTATTCGATGGCAGGAGCAGACAAATTCCAGCTCATCGCTATAACTGAAATCCGCAACTCGTGCCTTCAAGGGCTGACGAACATTGTTGAAGGCCGCGATGAAATTACGCCGGGCTGTTTTTCCGACAGACCGGGTGACGATATTTCATTCTGTTTTACACCGGAAGGTGGAGCGATCAATATGGGCGAAGGTTGTCGCCCCGGCACAAAAACACGTTACGGAAACATCTCGGTATATCCCGGGTTCTCCGAAGATTTTCGAGTGTTCAATGGTTCCCCGACGCTTGATGCCGGCGATATGACGCTGTGGAACCTTGGGGTTGCTACAACCGGGCACCGCGAAGACTTTCACGGACAAGCCCGTGTCCAATATGGAAAGATCGACATGGGAGCCACGGAAGGCGCCGGATATAGTTCTCACCTTTACGTAAAACCCGGCGGATCGGGTAACCAGAACGGCAGCAGTTGGACCAACGCCATGTCGTCGTTGGCCGCAGCAATGCGCGCAGGCAGTTCAGAAATTTGGGTTGCCGCTGGCACCTATTATCCAACAGCGAGCGGTGACCGCGGCGCTACGTTTGTCATCACAAACAACATGTCCATCTATGGCGGTTTTACCGGCACAGAAACGGAGCTGTCCCAGCGTAACCCAACTAACAACGTAACAATTCTCAGCGGCGATATCGGTACACCCGGCATTGATTCCGATAACAGTTACCGCGTTCTGTACCTCGATAGCCACGTCAGTTATTGGACTGTCATTGATGGGTTCACGATTACGAAAGGGAGGGGGACAGACTCGGCGGCGGGCAATAGCTCAGGCGGCGGAGCGCAATGTTGGAGTGCGAGCCCCAGATTTCAAAACTGTAAGTTCATCGACAACCTGGCTAACCGTGGCGGTGCCATCTATGCGACAGGCATTGAGGGACCAACGTTTCTAAACTGTCAGTTTCTTGATAATACCGGAACGAGCGGCGGCGCTATCTACGCAGGTTCCCGGTTACAGATGGACAACTGCAGTTTGATACGGAACACAGCGACGGAAGGCGGCGCTATTGATATCCGTTCGGGTCAGTATGCGTACCTTTATAACTGCTTATTTACGAGCAACTCCGTTTCCGGGACGAATTTCGTCTTTGGCAGCGCGATCTTTTCTGGTTCGGGCGACTGCAGCGTTGAAAACTGTACGTTTTATCGCAACAACGGAGCAACGCCGAATGTCTCGTTGTCCAACAACGGAGCTGCGGTTTATTTTCAGGGCTCCGGCGGCAGAACGAATCTGAGCATTCGCAATTCTGTTTTTTGGAAGAACTCGGCGACAAATACGATTGGTTCGCAGTTGACGCTCGAACGTCAGCAGATCAGCTACAACACAAGCGCTAGTGTTTATCTGAAAAACAATCTGATCGAAGGACTCACAACGTTGACCGATTACGACGATTTCGATCGTGACCCGTTTTTTGTGAACACGTCCACCGGGGATTTGCATCTGGCCGCGTATTCGCCATTGGTCAACAGTGGGTCGACGAATGGCTACAATCTTAATACTGACCTGGATGGAAACGTTCGCGTTGTAGGTACAAATATTGATATTGGTGCATACGAATTCCAATCAACAGCGACCCCGGTTGTGGCGCGGGTGTATAAACAACGTAGCTGCGACCCGGGTGGCACGATTCAATCGTTCGTTTTTGACACGGGGACAAACAATTATGGTTTCACCACATATCAATGGGAAGTGAACCGGAATGATGGCCTTGGCTTCCGAACCCTGTCGAGCGATTCGGTTCATTCGAATGTTACCACCGCAACACTGACCTTTGTTCGTCCACCGACATCTTTGAACGGTTTCCGATATCGAATCCGTGCGAGTGGCCCAACCTATAGCTACGTTTCGTCGAGTCTCGTTCTAAGTGCGGCGGCTCCGATTGTGTATGTTCGCGCCAATGCCACGGGAAATAATACCGGCACAGATTGGACGAATGCCTATACCAGTTTGCAATCAGCGATAGGCGTTCCGGACAGCTGGGACGTTTACCAGAATTACGCCGCTGGAACCCAAATCATCGACAATGGTGTGCGTTATCGGGCATTGGTCGGCCATGATTCGACGTATGCGAATCGGCCGCCTGAAACAAACACCTGGTCGGAAGTGTTGGTTGATGAATGTTCGCAGATATGGGTTGCTGCGGGAACGTATTACGTTTCAAACGACGTTTCCGTTGCCGTAAATCGTTATAACGTCGCCTTCACAAACGTTCTGACTTACGACAATGGCTATACGTATACGAACGTGGTGACCACGCTGGTATCTGGCAGCACGAATCACATTCCCGGAAATAATTTCAAAGTTCTCGGCTTGTTCGATGTTGTGAACAAAACGACCATTGGAGCACTGCGCTTGCGGAGCAATCTACGTGTTTACGGTGGGTTCTCCGGCACAGAGACGAATTTCGCGCAACGAAACTGGCGCACGAATCAGACCATTATCAGCGGCAACGTCGGCAGTCAGACCAGCGACACGGATAACGCGGACCGCTTGTTTTATAATGATGGGGTGCAAGTGGGATACGCCGCTGATTCGACGGCAGTGCTGGATGGTTTCACGCTGACGAAGGCGCGATCATCTGCCATTTACAATCGCGCTGTCAGCCCGTTGATTCAGAATTGTACTTTCCTGAACAACAATGGCGCGAACGGCGGTGCAATTTATAATACCGATTCAGCAAGCCCGGCATTCATGAATTGTATCTTCTCAGGGAACACCGCAGGAGATGGCGGTGCGGTGTATAACGCTTCTTCGGCTGCTTTTTCTGCGACTAACTGCGTGTTCAATCGGAATATCGCACGCTATCGCGGCGGCGCGTTGTTCAACGCGGGCACGATGAACCTCGTAAACTGCGTGGTCGCAAATAATTCGAGTGAAATTAGCGGCGGTGGCCTGCTGGCTTACAAGTCTGCAAAAATCCTCAACTCAATCTTCTGGAATAACCAAGTCATTGGTGGTTCGTCACTCGCTACCGTTGAAACGCGCCAGATTGACCGGTATTTCACGACAAACAATGTTGTCGTTTCAAATTCGTGTGTGCAGGGATTGGCTTTCTATGCGGGGAACGGCAATATTCCTTACGATCCGCTGTTCGTAAACGCGAGTGCAGCTGATTATCGTCTTGATGCTGCGTCACCGGCGGTGAATGCGGGTGATTCGAACTTTGTAAAGATCAGTTCGTTGGACCTCGCCGGCAATGCGCGTATTTACAACAATGGCATCGTGGACATGGGTGCTTATGAACTGCAGGCGTCTGCCGTCCCGACGGCTTTGTTTTATTCAACGCCGGAATCGATTTCTTCATGCAGCGTGGGTGGTTCGGCGTTCTTTGCGCTTACAGCAACGTCAGATGGTTCACGAACGTTTGTCTGGCAGAAGTCGGGCGTTTCCGGTTTCACGAATCTGACAACCGATGCAACCTACATCATTACGTCGACCGCGACGAATACGACGTTGACCATTCAAAATGTTTCGGCGGCAATGAGTGGTAGTCAATTCCGCGTCATTGAGCAGAACAGTCACTACACGTCGGCCCCGGTCACGCTGTATCTCACAGCGCCAAGTGTTATTTACGTAAACGCTGCCAATGTGAGCGGAGCGCATACAGGGGGAAGCTGGGCAACGGCTTTAACCGATGTTCAGTCAGCACTTGCTCTGGCGAATTCCTGTTCGGAAATCTGGGTTGCGAAAGGAACGTACACAAATGCGCAGCCATTGGTATTGAAATCAGGCGTTTCGATTTTTGGCGGATTCAGCGGGGCAGAAACAACCCGCGCCCAACGTAACTGGACGTTAAATCCCGTGTATTTGCGCGGGATGAATAACGACATCGTCTTTAATAATTTTTCGCTGGAGGCGAATGATCACACGGCAGTTCTGGATGGATTTACAATCCAGGCACCCGCAGGAAAATACGCAATTTTCAACGACGGTGTTTCACCAACGTACCGGAATTGTACGTTTGAAAAGAATGCGGGCTATTATGCCGTTTACAATAACCGGTCCAGCGCGGTGTATAGTGATTGTTTATTCCGTTCAAATAGTTGTCCGTCAATCGGCAACTTCGCGTCGTCGTCGCGTATTACGGGTTGTACGTTTACGAAAAACACCATTACCGGCCATGGGATGATTCAAAACTCGGATTCGAGCGCCATCATCGATCGTTGCGTTTTTAGTGGCAACAGTGCGGATGGGGGCGCCGGTGTTTACAACGATGTCGGGTCTCTTACACAGATTAGCGATTCACTTTTTGTTCGGAACATCGCGAGGACGTTTCGTGGTGGCGCGATCGAAGACTACAGCAAGGGACTTACGCTCCTGAATTGCACAATCACGGAGAATACAGCTTTGTATGAGAGTGGCGGTGTTTATCTCCAGCAAGCGACAGCAAATATCGCGAACTGTATCTTCTGGAAGAACACCGTTTCTTCAGTCTCACCGGGCTACAGCACCGTGGAACGGGCGCAGATTGATGTTTATCCGGTCGCAGGACTGTCAGCCGTTGTCGTATCGAACAGTTGTATCCAGGGTCTGAGCATTTTTGGCGGAAACAATAACATCTCGTTCGACCCGTTGTTTGCAAATCCAGTAATTGCTGATTATCATCTCGCGAACGGATCCGCAGCAATCAACTCTGGAAACACCAACGCTGCGGTGGCGCTGTCTCTCGACCTCGATGGTAATCCGCGTGCGGTTGGTATTGTCGATCTCGGCGCTTACGAGCGTCAAAGCGGTTCATCCGGTGGCGTTCAATTGCTAAGTCTGCCTGAGTATCAGGCGGCATGTTCGGGACAAAGCGTGAACTTTACGGTCAGCACGCTCGGCTTAATGACGAACATTCAGTGGCAAGTAGATTCGAATGGTTATGGGGCCGTGGTGACGAACGATGGGAACCATAGCATTGTAACCTCTGGCAATTCGTCGACCTTGAGCATTGCCGCAGTTTCAACGGGAATGAACAACCGGCAGTACCGTTTTATTCTCCCTGGCGCGAATTATACCTCAGCGCCCGTCACGTTGACGGTTTCGGCATCGTCCATTGTTTACGTTAAGCCTTCTGCCGGCAGCAGTGGAGTCGGGACAAGTTGGGGATCGGCATTCACAAATCTATCGCAGGCGATGGCAGTGGCTGATCAGTGCACCGAAATCTGGGTGGCCGCAGGGACCTGCGTCATCAACAGTGGTGCGGTGCAACTCAAACCCGGAGTAAGGATTTACGGAGGCTTTACAGGAAACGAAACGACGCGAAATCAACGCAATTGGCAGATTAATACATCGGTGTTGAGCGGTATTGGATCACCTGTCATCGACAACGACGGATCAAAACAAGCTGTTGACCTGACGACGATTCTAGACGGATTTACGATCACGAGCCCCTTTTCGCAGGTTGGTATTCGAAATAACTTCAGTTCGTTCTCAATTCAGAACTGTACGTTCACAAATTGTTCACCGGCGTTGTATAATCTCAACGGCGCCAACCCTGCAGTTTCAAATTGTGTGTTCATAAAAAACGTCGGAGCGGTATGGAATGTTGCGTCGGCACCTGTTTTCAACGATTGCCAATTCCTGACTAACAATTCGGATGCGGCTGGCGGGGCGATTAGTAATAGCGTGTCGCAACCTTCCTTTAATCGATGTGTTTTCGTCGGAAACACTGCATCGCAACAGGGTGGAGCGATCTATGACGACGCCAATTCCACTATCACACTGCGCAACTGTCTGCTCAGAGACAACATGTCATATAGCTACGGTGGTGCCATCGACCATAATGGCCCAAATCTCCTGATGCTCAATTCAACGGCGTTCCGTAATTACGCTGCGTTTGGCGGTGGTGGTTTGCGAGTCTCATCAGGTGTGGGGTTTGTCGCAAATTCCATTCTGTGGAAGAACACCGTTGGAATTTCAGCTACTGCGGAACTTGCTCAGATCAAAGCGGAGAATGCTACGATTGTTGTGTCGAATTCCTGTGTGCATGGACTGACTGCTTACGCCGGAAGCAACAATATTCCTTTCGATCCTCTTTTTACGGATGAAGTTGGCGGTGATTTACATTTAACGGCTTTTTCACCCGCACTGAATGCCGGTAACAACGCGTTGACCGATTCCTCTTTGGATCTCGACAGGTCAAACCGCACCTTTGGCGGCACGGTTGATATTGGAGCATATGAACGACAGGCCGCGGCGTCCGGTGTGGTTCGTCTCTACGCGTTATCTCAAGTTGCTTCTGTGTGCACAGGGCACCAGGTCACGTTCAGTCTGTCGGGAACGAATATAGTCGGTTCGAATTTCGTATGGCAGGTGAATGTGTTTGGCAATGGCACCAACTACACGACTGTCACCAACGGCGGTTCGTACGCGGTCATTGTGACGAGCAATTCTTCAACACTGTTGATTCCAGATGTTGGCTACAACATGCAATTCAACAAGTATCGCGTGACGGACACTGTGTCTGGGTTTGTCTCGTCGCCTTTCACGTTTCACGCGGCGAACCCAACAATCTTACGTGTTAGAGCGGGCGCGACGGGTGCTGGCAATGGAATGGACTGGTCGAATGCGTTTACAAATCTAAACGATGCCTTCGCGGCAGCATCGGGTTGCGCGGAAATCTGGGTCGCGGCGGGAACCTATACTGGAGCGACTTTGAATGTTTCTCCGAATTTACAAGTGTTTGGCGGGTTCAATGGAACCGAAGTCGCACGTGGACAACGTAACCGGACTTTGAATCCGACAATTGTCCAACAGACAATTCAAACGACGACAAACTATGGCAGCGTCGATGCGGGCACATTGATAGACGGCTTTAACTTCACAGGGGGCGGTCACATTGAAAACATTGCTGCAAGCCCGACAATCCGAAACTGCGTTTTTGAAGGTTTATCTGTCTACGCGATTAACAACATCCGTTCAGCAGCGGTCATCGATAGTTGTTTG
Source organism: uncultured bacterium (assembly GCA_966112985.1). Taxonomy (GTDB): domain Bacteria; phylum Verrucomicrobiota; class Verrucomicrobiia; order Limisphaerales; family JACDHS01; genus CBHWET01. Next base: position 9,356 of record CBHWET010000034.1, read on the forward strand.
TTTACTAACAACCTCACGTCTGCCATTCGAAACGCTGGAGCGTCCTCCTACATCACGAACTGTGTATTCACCGGCAACGTGAGCACAAATGGCGCAGGTGTTTATAACAGCTATTCGACTCCGACGATTGTGGACTGCACATTCCGGGCTAATCGTGCGGCGAGTGGTGCAGCGTTGTGGAATTCCTTCTCGAGTCCAGTCGTTGACCGATCTGTTTTCAAAGGCAACATGGAAGGCGGCGCTATCTTTACGGCGGGTTCTGATTCGGCGGCGGCTTTCTACAATTGTTCCTTTTTCAACAACGTTTCCGAATCGTATGGCGGCGCGATTGCCCATTTTGGCGGCACCCTGAAGCTCGTGAATTGTACGGTTACGCTGAACACTGGGGCGGGTGCCGGCGGCGGCATCTATGCCATCGCACCGTTCACCATTGCGAACTCGATTCTATGGAACAATGCGCTCACGCTTCCGGATAAATTACTGACGCTTGAGCAGTACCAGATTCAAACCAATGGAACGAGCGGCACCATTTCAAATTCCTGTGTCCAAGGTTTGAGCGCGTATGCGGGTAACAATATCGCATATGACCCGTTGCTTGCAGATGCTGGAAACGGCGATTTGCACTTGGGCGATTATTCGCCGGCAATCAATGCTGGTAACAGCAGCGCATTGAATGGATTCAATTTGGATTTGGATCGTCAGAATAGAACGTTTGGTCCGGCCGTCGATCTTGGTGCATTTGAGCGACAGAGCAATGCCCTTGGATTGGTGCAACTTTATTCGACTCCTATCTCGCAGAGTGCATGCGTTCAGAGAACGGTAGCGTTCACCGTATCTGGAACGAATGGTTCGGGCGCTACGTTCCAATGGCAGGTTTTGAGCAATGGGAACTATATTGCCGTTACAAATGATAGCCAGACTACGATTTCTGTTTCGAGCAATTCGTCCACATTGACCCTGATTCCAACCAGCGTTTACACCAAATACTATCGTATCGCTTTAACGGGTTCTGGTTTTATTCCCTCTTATTTCACCTTTTCGTCGACGCAACCAACTATACTTTACGTTAACCCAAAGGCATTAAACAGCGGGGCCGGCAATAGTTGGGCGAGTGCATTCCGCACGGTGCAGGAAGCATTTCCGATCAGCGATGAATGTACTGAAATCTGGGTTGCGGCTGGAACGAACGCAGCCACAAGCGGTTCGATCTCACTGAAGTCGGGTGTGCAATTATATGGTGGGTTTTCCGGAACCGAGTCGTCTCGCAGTCAACGAAATTGGACAAACAACGTTACTGTTCTGCTCGGCAGCGCTACCGCTCCTGTGATTAACAATGTCGGCAATCGTATGCCAATCGTGCGATCCGCCGTCGTGGACGGGTTCACAATTCGTGGGCAGAATAATGAAGTCGGAGTTCATAATTATGCCGCAAGTCCGACGATTCGTAATTGCACCTTCTCCGGATTTACCGGGCCGGCCATCTGGAACAATATCAGTTCGTCTGCCTTGATTGACAACTGCACGTTTGCGACAAACGACGCGACGGTGACGGGGTTTGCAGTGATTTATAGCTTCAATGCATCGCCGGTCATTACAAACTGTCTTTTTGTTGGAAATCGTGGGTTGTTCACCGGAGCTATTGAGAACAACAGTTCGGCGGCGGCGATTGGCAGTTGCCGGTTCGTGAGGAACTCGTCGGATTATTTTGCCGGCGCTATTTGGAATGAAGGCAACTCCATTTCGACCATTGTGAATTCGCAATTCCTGACGAACTCGACCGCCGGAGACGGTGGCGCGATTTACAATTCCGATGACGCGTCAGTGACGATCGGTAGCAGTTTGTTCATCGGCAATAGTGCCCGCCAGGCCGGAGCGATCTCACACGGTTCAACGGGTACATGCAGCCTGGTTAATTCCACGCTATACGCAAATCAGGCGGCAGTTACCTATTCCGGTGGCGGTATCATTCAATATCGGGGCACCTTTAATATCCGCAATTCGATCCTGTGGAGGAACCGCGACCAATCGGTTGCGCAGAATATCGAACAAGCACAATTCGCGACGCACGGCGGGACTGCCGCAATTTCATCGTCGTGCATTGAAAACCTCACGACCTATGCAGGTAATGGGAATTTGCAGTTCGATCCGTTGTTTGTGGACCCCGATTCCTTGAATTTCCGTTTGAGTTCGTATTCGCCTCTAGTCAACCAGGGAAATAACAACTACGTCGTAACGTCTGCGGATCTCGACAACAACTCGCGCGTCTTTGCAACGACGGTTGACATGGGGGCTTATGAATTGCAAACCGCGGCTTCCACTCCCGTCCAGCTTACGGCAACACCAACGTCTCAACTAACGTGTAATGGCCATATTGCCAGATTTACAGCGTCAGGTCTGCCCGCCACGATGTCCGCCGTCGTTTGGCAGGTGTACAGCAATGGACAGTTCTTCAATATTTCGAACGGATCAACCTATTCGATTGCGACGACCACTACTAATTCAGTCCTAACGATTTCGAACGCGCTACCAAGCATGGCATCGCTGAAATATCGCATTGCGATCAATGGAGCTTCCTATACTTCAGCTCTCGCATCTTTGAACTTCGGGGTCACCGATGTTATTTACGTCAAAGCGACTGCGCCTGCGGGTGGAAATGGTTTGAGCTGGGCGACCGCGTATCAAGATTTAGCCAGCGCCATCGCTGCTGGCGATTCATGTTCTGAAATCTGGGTCGCTCAAGGCACCTATACCCCATCGACGGCATTGAGTTTGAAGAGTGGCCTCGCGATTTACGGCGGGTTCGTCGGGAACGAAGCGCTACGGTCCCAACGTAATTGGGATAGGAGTATCGTGCTGTTACAACGCTCTGGATACCTGTTCAACAATTACGGTGGTGACGTCGCAATCGACCGATCGGCGGTCCTTGACGGGGTGTATTTAACCTCTACAGGTACAAATGGCGCCGCGGCAATGCTCAACCAACAGGCGAGCCCGACAATTCGTAATTGCACAATCGCGAACTGTGTTGACGGCGGCATCAGAAACGAAGCGGGTTCGAGCCCGTTGATTCAATCGTGTACCTTTACGAGCAATAAATGGGAGGGTGTTAGCTCCGTCAATTCCAGCCCGGTAATTAGCGACTGCGCGTTCATCAACAATCAATACATCGCCGTCGAGAACAATCTCGGCGCAACGTCAACAATCGTTAAATGCATCTTTGCAGGTAACGTCAGTCGCACGGGAACGGGTGCCGCCGTGCGAGACATCACAACTCGGTCCTCGATTGGTAACTGCATCTTTTCGAACAACCTTTCAGGAGCGTTCTCGACAGTCAGTTCAACGAGCGTCGTCTATAACTGTACGTTCCAAGGCAATTCTTCATCGTCATCCGGTGGAGCTGTTTTCGTGCAAGGAAGCGCTCTGTCTCTCGTTAACAGCACGGTTGTCGAAAATTCATCCGGCAGTGGCGGTGGTCTGTTCAACGGCGGCAGTGGCAGTTCTATCAATATCAAGAACTGCATCTTCTGGGACAACCGCCATCAATCACTATTCCAGGATTTCGAGGCCGCACAAATCTTCGACGACTTCGGCACACCGGTTGTTGAGAATTCAATTGTTAAGGGACTGAACCGCTTCAACGGCTCGGGCAACCTCGGGTTCGATCCTTTGTTCGTAAATGTGTCGGCTGGCGACCTTCGCCTGTTCAGTGACTCGCCAGCAGTCAACACGGGGAACAATGGCGTCGTAACGAATATCGCTACGGATCTTTCGGGAAATATTCGTGTGAGAGAAGCGACCGTCGATATGGGCGCTTATGAGTTAACAGTTCCAAAGAGTGGTGTGAAACAATTGCCGATCGGTGGCTCTACCTCGGCGTGTGCCGGGGGCAATTTCCTCTTTACGGTCAATGGCCCCGCACAAACGCCAGGATTGTACGGTGGAATTGGTGTCATCTGGCAGTTAGATACCGGCTCGGGCTTTTCGAATATCGTGACGAACGGCACTTACCGTGTTTCCACGAATGGGGTCTATTCGACGTTGCAGATTGTGAACGCCACAGCGGCGATGAATGGACATCGCATCCGTTTTGCGCTAACCGCCACCAACACGTACAACAGTATCTATTTCTATTCTCCAGCGAGCACTCTCAGCGTTTCTTCAGGCAGTGTGGTCTACGTTAATGCCGCTGCTTCAGCTGGGGGCGACGGTCTATCGTGGGCAACCGCATTTAGAGACCTGACTTCCGCATTGCAGTTTAATGGTTGCGCCTCTGAGGTGTGGGTTGCGGCAGGAACGTACTATCCAACAGCGGGCTCGGCCCGATCGGCATCACTTCATTTGAGTCCTGGCACCGCGATTTACGGCGGCTTTGCTGGGACTGAAACAACCAGGGCTCAGCGCAACTGGAATAGTAACCCAACTATTATCAGTGGCGACATCGGTGCGTTTGGCGATAGCAGCGACAACAGCTTCAACGTGGTCACCGCCGACGGATTACAAAGTGCAATGACGACCAATACGGTTTTGGATGGAGTGATCATTGAGAACGGAGCTGTCGGATTAAACATCTACCATGCCGACATAACCGTTAGGAATTGTGTCATTCGCAATACCTGGTCAACCGGTGCCATGATTACGGAGGCAAATCCAGTTTTGGCTGGGTGTTTATTCACGGGAAATTCCGGCGATACCGGCGGTGGACTTTACACGGCTCTGGGCAGTCCAACCCTGATCAATTGTCAGTTCAGCGGGAACTCGGCCACGTACGGCGGCGGTATTTACGTGCTTCAAGGCAGTCCTCGTCTCTACAACTGCTTGATAACGGGAAATGCGTCTACGCTGATGGGCGGCGGGATGGATAACGATTTTGCGTCACCTGTTTTGATTAACTGCACGATCTCCTGCAATTCGTCAGGATCACAATATGGAGGTGGCGGTGGTATCGGTGGCCAGGTTTCATTGGTGGCGATGACCAACTGTATCGTCTGGAACAATCGTTCGACAGGGACGAATCTCGAAAGGTCTCAAATCTATAACATCAATGGAACAAACCGCGCGTCAGACTCCTGCATTGAAGGATTGAGCAGTCTCGCTGGTAATAATAATACAGCGATTGACCCCCGTTTTGTTCTTGAAATAGACCCCACGTCTGCACCGTCGATCGCCGGGAACTTTCATCTGCAGGATTGCTCGCCGTTAATCAATGTCGGCAACAACACTCCGCTTTCGGGTGTCATTACGGACCTGGATGGCAGTTTGCGAATCTATGCGACAAATGTGGATGTCGGCGCTTATGAATTACAATTGGTGCCGGCGTCGACCGTTACGCTGTTGCAGGATCCGGCCTCGTTTGTTTACTGCTCAACGGCTTCCAATTACTTTGGCGTTGTGGCCTCAGGAAGCGGGTTGACGTATCAATGGGAGGTTAACACTGGCTCGACATTTTCTACATTGTCTGATGACAGCATTCATTCGGGGACAGCTACGCCTACACTCGTCATTACTAATGCTCCTGCAAGTCTGAACGGCGCCGTTTACCGATGCCGGATTTCAAGCTCATTGGGCTGCACATTCCATTCACGTCGGGCGACGCTTACGGTCCGTCCGAGTCGCCTCTATGTGAGCGCAAGTGCTGCACCTGGTGGCGACGGTTTGTCATGGGCAATGGCATTGACGGACTTGAATGGCGCGCTGTCGGCAACGGCCGATAGCTGTAAGCTCGAAATCTGGGTTCAAGCAGGAACATACATTGCGCCTTCCTCAGGTTTTCGTCTGAAAAACCACGTTGGTATTTACGGTGGATTTGCTGGAACCGAAACAAATCTGTCACAGCGTAATTGGGCAGCGAATCCCACGATTCTCAGTGGTACAGGCACCTGGACTGTTTACAACGACGGTCAGACGACTGCTATCGACAATTCGGCCATTCTGGATGGCTGCATTGTTCAAAATGGATCGGAAGGTATTTTCAATTTTCAAAACGCCAGTCCTCTGATCGCGAACTGCGTCATTCGAAGCAACTCCGCCTCCGGTATCTATAATTTGAATTCAAGCCCGACAATCCTGGGCTGTGTCTTGGAAAACAACGGCTCCTTGAGCCAGCAGGGGGGCGGTATGTACAACAGTGGTAGTTCGCCGAAGATAACAAACTGCGTGTTCCGCGGAAACATCGCCGACAGCGGCGGGGCGATGCGAAATACTTCATCACAGCCGCGTATTGAGAACTGCGTCTTCAGCGGCAATTATTCGACGAGTCTCGGAGGCGCCATTTACAACTCCTTCTCAGGCACGGTGATTATCCGCAATTCCACATTTACCGGAAACAGAACAGCCAACGGCACCGGCGCGGCAGCCATTTTCACAGATACCGCCATGGAGCTCTATAACTCCATTGTCTGGAATAACGTTGCTGGAACGTCGTCGAACGAGTTGGCGCAAATCTACGTGAATAATACGTCGATGACCGTCTACAACACCTGCTTCCAAGGATTTACGAATTCAAATTACAAATTCCGCAACAATGTGGACATCGATCCGCAATTCTATAGCCCCATCAATGCGTTTACTGCTCCGACAACGAACGGCAATTTCCACCTGTTGGAATGTTCCAGCCTGATCAACGCCGGGACGAACACGTATGTCGGTAACAGTTCGACCGATCTCGATGGGAACCCGCGTATTAGCGATAACACGGTTGATATGGGCGCTTACGAGGCCACCTATGCACCGACAGCTGTGGTAATTACGTTGCAGCCTGTTTCGTTCTCATATTGCAATGCCTCTACGTCAAATCAGTTCAAAGTGGCTGCGTCCGGGCCGGGCTTGAGCTATCAATGGCAGGTAAAGGATTTGACGAACGGATTCGTCCCGGTCAGCGGTTCGATGTATTCTGGCGCAACGACGACAAACCTTCTGATCTCAGGTGCATCCACGCTGAACAACGGCTACCAATATCGTTGCGCCATTTCTACGACGAACGGTTGTGTGTTCTACACTACGAACGCGACGCTGACGGTGAACAGTTTCCGTTACTATGTTAAGCCGGGCGGAGCGGCAGGTGGAAATGGTCTATCATGGGCAACGGCTTACAATGATTTGCAATCCGCGTTGAACGCTCCGAAGGATAGTTGTGGTGTGGAGATCTGGGTCGCTGCGGGCACAAACACCGCACCTTCGGCCGGCTACGCGATGACGAACAACACCGCGATTTACGGCGGATTTGCGGGCTGGGAGCAATATCTCGAGGAACGCAACTGGAAAACGAACTTAACAGTCTTCAAGGCCAGTAGCAGTTATGTTTTTCGTGCAGATGGTACGTTTGCGTCGATCAATTCCTCAGCACGTCTTGATGGTGTGGTTGTAGAAGGTTCCCGAAGCTCAACGAGCTCCCGCGGACTTTACACCGGTCCATCTGCTGACATTTCGATCTACAACTGCACGTTCCGCAGTAACTACATTGCAATCGAATGTTGGGTGTCGAGCCCGACGGTGTACGGATGCGCATTCGAATCCAATGGCCGCGATCAGAACAACAATCTGGCGACCACGGGCGGAATGTATATTCGCAGCACTTGTAGTCCGGTTGTTGATCATTGCATATTCCGCGCAAACTCGGGCAGTTCTGGTGCGTGCTATGCGACAACAAGCGGCGGTAGCCCGGTTTTGAAGAACTCAGTGTTTACGGGCAACTATTCGAGTGGCGGGGGTGCATTGGGCTTCACGAGTGGAAGTTCGGCAACAATTTATAACTGCACGATTGCGGGCAATCGATCTGACAGTTCCAGCGGCGCCGGTATCGCGGGAGCCTCAACAACACAGATATATAATTCGATCATCTCAAGTAACCGCACACAGTTTGGCGGGATTACCAACGAAACAGCGCAGGTGACCGGTTCCGGCATTACGATCTCCAACAGCTGTATTCAAAACATGACGAATACGGCTTACGCAGGGAAAAATAATACCAGCGCAATTCCTTCCTTTGTCGCGGCAGTTGACCCGTCGACGGCTCCAACAACGAACGGCGATTTCAATCTCACCCCATGTTCTGCACTGATCGATGCCGGGTCGCCTCTGTTCCTGGCCGGCGCCACGACAGACGTTGCGGGAAGCCCTCGCGTTTATGGTGCAGCTGTCGACATGGGGGCATACGAGTCACAACAAATCTCGTTGCTCATCACCACAAACCCTGTCGATCAATCGGGCGACAAAGATGTGCCGGTGCAATTCACCGCAGCGGCGAATTACACAAATGTCACCTATCAATGGCAGGTCAACACGGGCGCTGGTTTCACGAATCTGATTGATAATACGATCTATAGCGGCAGCACCAATTCGACACTCGTCCTGACGAACGAAACGACTGCGATGAACAGCAATCAATATCGCTGCCGCATTGTCTACAGCGCGAGTTGTCAGGCGTTTTCGTCTTCAGCCAGATTCATTTACCACGAGACGATCAACGACAGTCCGACGAACATCGTGCTTAGCGCGACCAATATCTCGGAAGCCGCGGCAATCGGAACGACGATTGGAACCCTCACGGTCACCGATCCTGACTTCCAGGATTCAGCGACGTGTTCGTTGGTTGGTGGGGCAGGGGCCACCGACAATGCGTCATTCACGATTGTGAGTAACGTTCTCAAAACGGCCGCGACGCTGAATTATGAGGCCAAAACAAGCATGTCCATTCGCGTGCGCGCTACTGACGTTGGCGGGTTGTTTTTCGAGAAAGTGTTCACGATCTCTATCATTAATGTAAACGATGAGTACCCGATCATCTCGGGTGTGGTGCTCGTATTTGCGCAGGAAAACAGCACGAATGCGCTGACGACATTTACCGCGACGGACCCGGATCCTGGTGATTCGATCACGTGGTCTCTGTCGGGCGTCGATGCTACGAATTTCACCATCAATGCAAGCGGCCTGCTCCGTCTTATCACGCCTGTCGATTACGAAAACCCGCGCGACCAGGACCACGACAACGTGTATCAATTGAACGTTCTTGCCCGCGACACCGCCTCACATACCAGCCAGGTCGCGATTGCAGTCTCAATTATAAATGTTTACGACGGGCCAGTATTTACGTCGACACCGGTTACAAACGTCGCGTCCGTCGATACCTATTCGTATAGCGTTACAGCGAGTCATCCCCTTGGACTGCCGATTACCTACAGTGCACCGATTCTCCCGCCGTGGTTGAGTCTGGTTTACGGCCAGGCCGTGACAACCTTTGCGGGTGGTAATACGTGTTGCAATCTTGCAGACGGCACAGGTACAAACGCCGCCTTCAACTATCCTCGCGGCATCGCCATCAATTCGGCTGGGGTGATGTACGTCGTCGATAATCCGAACAAGAAAATCCGTAAAATTACTCCGGCCGGTGTTGTTACGACAGAATCACTCAATCCGGGTAATCCATTCTTTATCGGTGTCGGCCCGGACACGAACTCTTATTACTATTTTGAATACGACACTCAATCGATCAAGAAAGTCACTTCTGGTACCGTCGTGAGTTCGTATCTGATGCCATACTGTTATTCGATTGCGGTCGATTCGAGCGATGTCGTTTACTTCGCGCGGAATGGTTTAATCGGAAAAATCACTGGCGGCGTCGCTTCCGACATTGCCGGCGTGGAATACGATGCAGGAACTGCCGATGGGGTCGGATCTGATGCCCGGTTCTCTTACTATTGCTATTTGTCCGTAGATAATTCCGGCAACCTAATTGTTTCGGATACTTCAAACCATCGCATTCGCAAGATCGCTCTCGCGACGCGAACTGTCACCACTCTTGCAGGCAATGACACGGTAGCGTCAATTGATGGCGTTGGGACGAACGCAAGCTTGTGGTATCCTGGGCAAATAACCGTCGACAGTTCGGGAAACGTTTATTTCGGTGAGGACTCAACGCAAAAAATCCGGAAGATAAGCACTGCAGGAGTTGTTTCAACCTACGCTGGAGTCACTGGTGGCGGATACGTCAATGGACCAGCCGAACAAGCGGCATTTAGTAGCATTGCTGGTCTAGCCTTCAATCAGGCGGGCAACCTGTTCGTCTCTGATCTCGGGAACAAGGTCATTCGTAAGATTCAACCGTCGACCATGCCTACGCTGAAAGGGGTTGCCGGCGAATCAAATGTCGGCATGCACCCGGTGACCTTGATGATTTCGGATGGCTCTCAATCCACGAATCAGCAATTCACGATTTTGGTGCAGAGCAGCACGGTCAATGTATCCAATGTGAATTTTGACGGGCCAGATAAATCGCTCGTATTCGGCGGTATTTCCGGTCGGACATATCGCGTTGAAACTTCTTCGGATTTAAAGGTCTGGGTTGATGTTGGGCCTGCGACTGAAATCAGTCCCGGAGTCTTTTCATTCCAGGAAAACGGTATTGCAGACAAAACGCGGTTTTACAGGATTGTTACTCAATAACGCGGCCAAGCCTTTCGAGGCCCACGCTGTTTAACAGAGGCGGTTTCCTATCGCTTGAAATTTTGGAGTTTGCGATAGTGTATCCGTGCGATCGGTTGCGCTGCTCTTCTGTCTGCTGGCAACACTCTCCGCCGGCTCTGTGCTCGCGGATCCGGAAAATATTTTGGTCGAGGGTTACACGTTTGTTCGACCAAAGGCCTGGGTCTGGCAACCGGCTGATAAAAGCTCTGCTGTGAATCGTTTCGTGGTTCCAGGCAAGACGACGGATACTCGAACCGATGTCCGCTTTTACGTTTTTCCACAGACAGAAGAACAGATTCATGACCGCTTGTTGAACAACTTCGACAAGGGCGCAATCTCCAAGGAGACTCACGTTAAGATAGGAGAGAAGCGGCTGACTTACTTGACGGTTTCAGGAAAGGCCGCGCAGAAGTTGAAGAATGTTCCTCGAAATACTGAGTTGAAGGCCATTGGTGTTTGTCTTCCAACTTCGAGCGCTTCAAAGCAGCTTTTGGTTAGGATTTACGGGCCGGTCGCGGAAGTGGATAGCGCGACCGAGGAGTTCAACAAAATGGTCGAAGTTGCCGTTGAAGAAATGAATAAGTAAATGGCTGCGACGAGAATTTCGTTAAACGTCAGTTGCGATTTTCAACGGATTGATACGTTGTGTTAAACGTCAGTTTTGTATCACCTGACATAAACCAGAGGGAGACGCTGCCTTCGTGCTGGCCTGTTGGCGTCACCTTGCCATTGATTTTCTTTACTTTCCCGCTGTTGCTCGTTGCTTTGCCAGTGAAAGCCACCGCCGTTCCGTTCGTTAATTTACGCAGAGATTCCTCAGGCGCATCGATCGTCAGTTTGCCGCTTTCATTCTTAAAGAAGTAAGGTGCTACCTTGATGTGATATTCACCCACGTAGCTGCCTTCCTTGAAATCGAGACGACTGAGGTTCAGTGTGACTTTGCCACCAGTGACTGGCGTGGAAGAGCTCGCGATCAGAAGATTACGCGGACTTGAATTAGCACCGGCTGTTTGCTCAGCTCGAACAGGCGCTGTAACAAGAAAAACTCCCGTTAAAACAAGAACGAGCTCTCTCATGATTGCGCAGGATAATGCACAAATGTCGTTCTGCTTTCAATGTCGTAATCGAAAAGTCAGCCCGATACCAGTCCAAGGAGTAGAGGCTGGAAGATTTACACTCTTTGGGGGCCAAGCAAGAGTACCCGGGCTGGACGGGCGACGCTCATAACCGCTGCCGTTCTTACCTGTAACCAGAAGCGATTTAATCGCCTCTCTAAAATCATGCGAATCGATTACACGCGATTGTTGAGATTTCTATGTGCCGCAGTTCTGATGTTCACCAGCACCCTTTCTGACGCGAAAGCTCCTTCGAAACCGAATGTTCTGCTAATCATTTCCGATGATTTGAACGATTGGATTGGGCCGATGAAAGGGCATCCTCAAACCAAAACGCCTAATCTCGACCGGCTTGCTGCTCGTGGTGTTACTTTCCGAAACGCCCAGGCATCCGCCCCTTTGTGTAATCCCTCGCGTGCGTCGTTTATGACGGGACGTCGTCCGTCGACAACGGGCATCTACGACAACGATCAGCGCGCGATGCCGCACATTCCGAAGGGCGTCGCGATCAACGATTACCTCCGCAAGTTT